>JBIOEB010000045.1:0-17155 GCA_044445585.1 Candidatus Berkiellales bacterium | reverse complement strand
TGTATTGTCTCTTTTCATGATTGGTTGGCAAGTTTTAGAAGAAGGCAGAACAATTTTTATGAAAGAAGAGATAAGGCAAGCATTTGTACTGATACAGGAGGCCCAATATGCTTAAAAAGATATGGGGATCTGTCAGGGTCAAATATTGCTAATCAATTAACTTTAATAATTCTGTAATTTTTTTTGAGCGTTCCTTTTTTTCCATGCTTTCTAAGTGTCGCACTTCTTCAGGGGTGTCAAACAATTTAATTAAGCGGTTTCGGATGCCTTGTATTAATTCATTTTTAAGAGGCTCAAACTTATCTTTAAGTTTTATTGCTTGCCATTCTTGAATTAATTTATCAATGTCTCCCCCATTAGGCTCTACATTTTTATTGATATATTCGATGTAGCTTTTGTCAGGAACTTGTGTCAGGTTAGCATTATCCAGCAATATTTTAATATGGCGCCTTAATAGTTTTTCGTCCCAATCAGAAAGATCTTCCGTAGCTATTCTCCCATATAATTGGCTGATAATATGCCCTAATTTTGCTTGAAACTCTGCTTTAAGGCTTAAAACTCTGTTCTTTAATAGCACATCATAATGTTCTTCTGTTCTAAATGAAAACGACATATGGAGTAATGCTATCATATCCTTTTCAAAAGGCGATTTTTTGGGTAAAAAGAAATGCATTTTTTGATCATTATTATTTAAAAGCTTTGAAAGGCGATCTTTAAACTGATCCATGGAATCTGAAGGTAACAATTTTTTACTTGCCACAGAGTAAGGTTGTATCTCATCCTCAATTATCTTTTGAATAACTTTTTCGATAGTTCTTACTAAACAAACATTAATATGTGGAAGTTTTGGTTTCCGCTTGCCAACTTTTACAAGGTCACATGATTGCGTCAGCACCAAAACATATTTGTCTTCGTCGTCTGGGTGGTTAATGGCTGGATAAAATTTTCTAAAGCTGTCACGAAATTGGCCATCAACCTTCAAAATATCACCTTGAAATAAAGAATGACCTTTTATCTCGTCATACACATAAGGGGGTACTTCTGGAAGATCGATCACAATGAACTAAGCTTTTTATCCATTTCAGCTCTGATTAGAAAAGCCTCATCTGACTGAGACTCAAATTCCTCTAGTTCGCGCTTTGCCATCTCCATAAGAGCGGGAGATAAACGTTCATTACGACACTTTGAATCGCATTCTTTATGAGGGTGATTATGGTGAGGAACAGGGCCTTTATGCATATGGCACCTCCTATTAAGAGAATTATAACGAAACGAAGAAGACCCATCAAATATTGTTGATAGTTGTAAATTCTCGCTTTTTTATCCAAGTACCATCTGAGTACACTCATAAGGGAAATAGGCCTACCGAGCCGTAGCCCGTCAGGGCGAAGGCTGGTGGGCCTGCTAGGACTTGAACCTAGGACCAAGGGATTATGAGTCCCCTGCTCTAACCAACTGAGCTACAGGCCCGGAGAATGGAATTTGCTCACAAGAAGCCGTGAGCGAATATATGATAACAATGCTTGGTGTGAAATGTCACTTCAGGATGTCTTCATCTTCGTCTTCACCTTCGACTAAGAAGCTACGCAAGTCATCAGCTCGACTCGGTTGACGTAATTTGCGTAGTGCTTTGGCTTCGATTTGTCGGATCCGTTCACGTGTCACATCGAATTGTTTACCCACTTCTTCGAGGGTGTGATCGGTATTCATGTCGATACCAAAACGCATTCTAAGCACTTTGGCTTCACGTGCAGTGAGTGTCGCCAAAATTCGTCGAGTCGATTCGCGCAAACCTGCGTTCGTTGCAGATTCAGAAGGAGAAGAAATCACTGTGTCTTCAATAAAATCACCCAAGTGAGAATCTTCATCGTCACCAATGGGGGTTTCCATTGAAATAGGTTCTTTGGCAATTTTGAGCACTTTGCGAATTTTATCTTCCGGCATGCCCATGCGTTTGCCTAATTCTTCAGGGGTTGGTTCGCGTCCCATTTCTTGCAACATTTGTCGTGCCACACGATTAAGCTTATTAATCGTTTCAATCATGTGTACGGGAATACGAATAGTTCTTGCTTGATCGGCAATGGATCGCGTAATGGCTTGACGGATCCACCATGTAGCATATGTTGAAAACTTGTAACCACGGCGATATTCAAATTTATCAACCGCTTTCATCAAACCAATATTGCCTTCTTGAATTAAATCTAAAAATTGTAATCCACGATTGGTGTATTTTTTCGCGATCGAGATGACTAAACGCAAATTGGCTTCCACCATTTCTTTTTTGGCGCGTCGTGCTTTGGCTTCACCAATCGACATATTGCGATGTAATTCTTTAATTTCAACAATCGTTCGACCGGCACTGACTTCGACCGCACGCAACTTATCTTGATGGATAATAATGTCATTTTTAATTTTTCTGAAAAGCTCTGAATAGGGTTTGTTGGCAGCAATATGCTGATCCACCCAAGCAATGTCTACTTCGTGCCCGGGAAAACTCGTCACAAATAATTGTCGTTGCATTTTTCCTTTATTCACACACAATGCCATAATGGCTTTTTCTTGTGCGCGCACATCTTCTAACATGCTACGCATGCGCCCGACTAAATCTTCAAATAAACGCGGCACAAATTTAAACAATGCAAAAACAGCAGCCAATTCTTGATAACATAATTGCGTTTCAGCATGGGTAAGCCCTTTGGTCTTTTCTGCTTCAACCACTTTATGGTAAGCATCGCGCAAACGGGCAAAATATTGTGCAGCTAATTCAGGATCGGGGCCCGTTTCTAATTCTGTTTCAGCAGTAGCTTCGGCTTCTTCTTCATCAGGAATAACGGCGACGACGGCAGGGGCCTCAAATTCTGCAACCTCAAGAACTGGCGCTAAAGCGGGAATGCCTGAACCATCGCTACCACTTTCACCGCCTTCTTCTTCAACAAATCCGCTAATAATATCTCCCAAGCGGAGTTGATCTACCAAATAGCGATCATATTCACGAAGGATATGAGCAATATTGGGAGGATAAGCGGCTAATGAACTTAAAACTTGTCTGATGCCAACTTCAATTCGTTTGGCGATTTCAATTTCACCTTGACGAGTGAGGAGCTCAACCGTGCCCATTTCCCGCATGTACATTCGGACGGGATCGGTCGTTCGACCAAATTCGCCTGCCTCGGTAGAATAGGCCAATGCTTCAACTGCACCTCGCGCCATTTCATCTTCATCGACAACACCTTCGGATAACGCCAGCGCATCTTCATCGGGTGGCTCTTCGTAAATGTCGATCCCCATGTCGCTTATCATGCTAATGATATCTTCGACTTGTTCTGGATCAACAATGTGATATGGCAGCAGATCGCTCACTTCGGCATAAGTGAGATAGCCTTTTTCTTTTCCAGCAGCAATCAGATCTTGAAACTGTGTTGCTGCTTGCTGCTCTTGGTCGACTTCGCTCATGGAACTTACCTTTAGCTGCAAGGTTAAACCTAACTCTTTTCGAGGATCCCTCAGGAAAACCACTCTTTAGAGGGGAACCGCGAATTGTAACATAATCTCTTACTAACACCAGTCCGTTTTTGTTAGTATTGATTCTAATTACGCGATGCGTTGTATTACTCGTATTTAACACAACTACCCGAAGATCACTCTTCTCACTATGTTAGATACGGATCTAATTAATTGATTCCCTTGACTGCAAAATTTCTTTGAGTTCCTGCTTTTCTTCTGGTGTTAAACCATGATTTTTAGCTTTTAATAGCAACTTTTCTGCTATCTGTTGTTGACCTATCATGATCAAACGTTGAATAGAGCCACTCAATTCTGCTTCAGAACCCTCAGAAGGCACAAAAGCCGCCTTTTTTTCGTAGTCTGTTAACTGAGATTTAACAAAGCCCTTTGTTTGCAGTTGTTGATGTATTTCCTCGGTAGATAGCATAGGCTGAGTTTGTAATATTGCAAATAAAGAACGCAATAAATCCATTCCTGGGGAAACTGTTTCGTCCCAATATTGTCTCTTTATTTTGATCAGGTTTTCTTTAATCGTCCCGTACAATGCGGGTTCGCGCAGCAATATGGCACTGGCTATAATTGCTGGCGCCAACGGTTGGGGGGGCGGAGCCACTTTTGTGCGTGTTTGAGGAACTTTTTGGTTTGAAGCAAATCGTTTTGCTTTTTCCCCTCGCACCACCTCGGTCGAGCTCATCAAAATTTCAGCCAGCTTTTCAAACATCATTTCTTTGAAGAACCCATTTGGCATTTGCTCTAACAAGGGGCGCGCCAAACTGGCTAAGTGGGCACGATTATCCACCGAATGAGGTGGGATCCGCTGGCAAAAGGTGGCAAAAAAGTACTCTGAAAAAGACATGCTATTTTGCAATAAGGCGCGAAAATCATCCGCGCCAAAACGGCGAACGTAAGAGTCGGGATCCTCGCCTTGAGGTAAAAATGCAAACCGCACCTGTCGACCATCAATTAAAAATGGCAACACCAAGCGTAACGCTTTAAAGGCTGCATTTTGCCCAGCATCATCCCCATCAAAACAAAATACCACTTCTGAAGATAACTGAAACAGACTGGTTAAATGATGCGAAGTGATGGCCGTGCCTAATGTGGCTAACGCCCCCACAATGCCAAATTGTGCTAACATGACAACATCAAAATAACCTTCGACCACCACACTCATTTGCCATTTTTGTATGGCTTTAAGTGTTTCATAAACCCCGTAAAGGCAGTGCCCCTTTTGAAACACCGGCGATTCAGGTGAATTTAAATATTTAGGATGGCCTTGATCCAATACTCTGCCACCAAAAGCAATGACTTCGCCACGGCGATCACGAATAGGAAACATAATGCGATCACGAAAACGATCGTACAAGCGGCCTTGGGGATGTTTAATAATTAATCCTGATTCTTGTAGAACTTTTAAAGCTTCGGGTTGACCATTAAAATGGTCAAGTAAATTATTCCAACCCGGCGGAGCAAATCCTAACGAATAGGCTTTAGCAATTTTCCCTGTTAAACCACGTTGTTTTAAATATTCCACCGCCCTTTTTGCATTGGGATGATGTTTAAGCTGATGAGCATAAAACTCTGCAACCTGATTTAATACCGATGTGGTTTCAAATTTACGTTGTGATTTCGCGGCTTCTTTTGGATCTTTTGGCACCGTTAAGCCAAGCCTTGAAGCTAAATGTTCGATGGCTTCTACAAAGGTTAACGATTGATTCGCCATTAAAAAACCAATGGCATCACCATGCGCACCACAGCCAAAACAATGGTAAAACTGTTTGGTCGGGCTCACTGAAAAAGAAGGAGTTTTTTCCTGATGAAAAGGGCAACAGGCACTATAATTTGCCCCGGCTTTTTTCAACGAGATTTTTTCTTGGATTAAAGAAACAATATCGGTTTTGCCCACCACGGATTGGATAAAACTTTCCGGGATCTTGCCACCTGACACAGCTGACACTAGTTTCCTGCCAACAAAACCTTTACTTTGGCGCTCACTTCTCCGATATCGGCACGTCCTTGCAATTGGGGTTTGAGGATCGCCATCACTTTGCCCATATCTTGTGGTGTTTTTGCTGCAGATTCTTTAATGGCATTGACGATGAATTGATGAATTGCTTCATCGGTTAACCCTGCGGGTTTATAAGATTGGATCACATCAATTTCGTATTGTTCTTTGGCTGCTAATTCTTCTCGACCTGCAGCTTTATATTGTGCAATGGAATCTTTGCGCTGCTTTTGCATTTTATCTAAAATGGCCAATTCACGCGTTTGATCTAATGTAATGCGCTCATCTACCTCGATCCGTTTAAACTCAGATAAAATCAACCGGATCACTGAGAGCCGCTCTTTATCTTGTGCTCGCATGGCGGCTTTCATTTCTTCCTGAACTTTTTCTTTGATAGTATTTGACATAAATGGCTCCGAGTGTCGGCCTAACGGGCAACAAAGAAAATGACCCATCGGTTAGGGTTTATTGCTGATCCGATCGGCCGCCTTGAGAATGCCCACCCGAGGTGCGAGTATTACTAGATGATGAGCGACCGCGATTGCCACCACGATCTTTTTCGCCTCGTGATTCGCGCATTTGTTTTTTACGTAACCGTTTCACTGCTGCTGCAAATGCACGCTTCTTTTTTTCTGATCGAGTAACGTGGGATTCACGACGACGCATATCAGATAAAATACCGGATTTTTCTACGACTCGTTTAAAACGCCGAATGGCTGAATCAAACCCCTCGTTATCCCGAACTTTAATTCCAGGCATGAACTTGTTCACCTCTTTCTATTGTTTACTTAACTAATTCACTAAACTTAATTCTCTTCACGGGGCGGCACAGCAAAATCCCTCTGCGCTACGCGCTGTCTCCCTTTTTCAAAGGGAGACTAATTGTCGCTTCGCGACAGATCCTGTCCCCTACAAGCAAATCAAGTTGATTTTATGCCGTTCATTATATAAAACTTAAGCTGGCTATTGAACTATACAACATATCATGCACAATAAGCCAGCAAGGCAAGATCACTTTGCTTAGTGGGTGGTCATTCTACAACGATTTGCAAAAAAGGGTAAAGCTCCATTGCGTGTATTGGGAATAGAAACTTCGTGTGATGAAACCGGTATTGCCATTTACGATAGCAAGAATGGTTTGCTGGCCCATCAAATCTATAGCCAAAAAACCCACGTCGAATATGGCGGCGTGGTGCCTGAGTTGGCTTCGCGGGATCACGTGCGCAAAGTTATTCCAATGATTCAATCCATCTTAGACGAAGCCAAATTGCAGCCCGAAAATATTGAAGGCATAGCTTTTACTGCTGGTCCCGGACTCGTGGGCGCCCTCTTGGTAGGCGCCGTCATCGCCAAAAGCCTTAGTGTGGCTTGGCAGATCCCAGCCATTGGCATTCATCATATGGAAGGCCACCTGCTTGCGCCCATGTTAGAAGCAAACGCGCCAGGTTTTCCTTTTCTTGCCTTATTGGTATCTGGGGGGCATACGCAACTTATTAAAGTAGTAGGCCTTGGCCTTTATGAAATTTTGGGCGGATCCCTAGACGACGCTGCCGGCGAAGCTTTTGATAAAACCGCTAAACTCTTAGGCTTACCTTATCCGGGGGGCCCACATTTAGCCAAACTGGCCACACAAGGTGATAGTCGTCGCTACAATTTTCCACGGCCGTTGCTCAACAAAGGGCTTAATTTTAGTTTTAGCGGACTAAAAACTTCCGTTGCACAAGTGATCCAGCCTGTGCTTGATTTAAAAACCAAAGCAGATATTGCGGCTTCTTTTGAAGCCGCCGTGGTAGAAACACTCATCACAAAAACCGTACGCGCATTAACACAAAGTGGTTTAAAGCGATTGGTGATCGCAGGAGGTGTGGGGGCAAATCAATCTTTACGTCAACGCATGATGCAAGAAGGTGAACAACAACACTTTGAAGTGTTTTATCCACGCCCAATATTTTGTACTGATAATGGCGCGATGATTGCTTATGCCGGGTGTCAACGATTATTGGCCGGTGAACAAAGTAAAATATTGGATGTGCGCGCACGGTGGCCATTAACCGATCTTAAAGCGCCGATCATTTAGCAACTTTTTTAAATAATGAAGATTTATCTTCCGTTCCAGCAAGTAAACGCTGAATATTAGTTTTATGGCGCCACACCACGATGAGGGCAAGAATTGAAAGCCCAACCGTGTATGGGATCCCTGATAGTTTCCACGCCCAAAACGGCAACCCTATTATCGCAATGAGCGCAGCTAAAGAAGAATAACGAAACAAAACAAAAATGATGATCCAGGTAATAATAAAAATTGCGCCTAAAATAATGGATAATCCAAATAGACCGCCCAGCAAAGTGGCAACACCTTTACCACCTTTAAATTGAAAAAAGATCGGGTAAATATGTCCACATACTGCTGCCAACAGTGTGGACACGATTATCCAAGGATTTAAGCTCAACAGGTGGGCAAGAAAAACGGGCAACCAACCCTTCGCCACATCGCCCAATAACGTTAACAGCGCGGCAAAACGCCCACCAAAGCGTA
Source organism: Candidatus Berkiellales bacterium (assembly GCA_044445585.1). Classification (GTDB taxonomy): domain Bacteria; phylum Pseudomonadota; class Gammaproteobacteria; order Berkiellales; family Berkiellaceae; genus Berkiella. Next base: position 9,110 of record JBIOEB010000045.1, on the reverse strand, counting down.
ACACATTGGTAGCGCCGGGATTCCCAGAACCTTCGCGCCGTGGATCGGGCAAGTGTAACAACCGGCACACTAAAATCGCGCTGGAAAGTGATCCTAACAAATAACTGCCCACTACCAACAAGATAGAAATAGCTATTTCCATAAGCGTGATTAAACTCTTCGCGTGAGGAAGGAGTATTATATCAGAGAAGTGGGACAGCACACCAGTCACCCGTTTTTCCAAAACCAAACTACTGCCGCTGCAATACGGTTACTTGGCGTTGAATGTTTCAGGAATTTCTTTAAGTTTCCTGGATTGAGTGAGAATCACTTCTCGTAATGGAGAAGGTAATTTTGCTTGTTTTTGCTTGGCTGTGGTTATTTTGGATCTTTCCGATATTGACTTAATCGTTCCCGTAAAAACTTCATAATAGAAGATAAGCTATTCTCTTTGTCCCATAAACCTTCAGTTTTTACCCCCGTAAATTCGTCCCAAGCTTTGCAGTATTCTATAGATTCTTTTCCTAAATATGGCACAACTATTGTAATATCAAAATCACCATGTGAAGACACGTTAATTAGGTTTTCAAGAAAACAAGTTGCAACAGCCTCTTGAACTGAATGTTCCCCGTTACACATAAGATATTCAGCCAGGTCAAAAATTGAAGCTAATTTCTCTCTATCAGGGTTGTCATTTATTATATCTATAACATAACTCGAAAATGCAGCCATGATAGCATGAAAAGTAATTTCTCTTCCTTCAAAACAGTCCCTCCATGTTTCCAATTCAGAATAATCCTTAAATGTAGGAAATTTCTCCATCAAGATTTTGGTGGCTTCGTTTGCGAGTACCATTCTCTCTCTCCTAATGCATCCTTCATATCATCAAGTAAATTTTGAGCTACTGCACGATCATTTGTTGATGCAGTTGGATTTTTCTTTAGCCATCTTTTAAGAAAGCTAATTGAGTCGGCTGTTTTTTGAACATGATTTTGACCTTTAATATTCTTTCGTGTAGCTATATCGTATCTTGCTCCATCTGCCGTGCTACCACTACCTACAGACGCCCTTTCACGATATAACTGTTTCACAATCTTTGCTAATTTTGGATCCTTCACATGAGGCTCTAGCATCTTTTGTTTGTATTCAGTTTTCAATGCCTCATGCTGTATCCGATTATTCGACGGCAGCTTCTTAATTGGTTTTGCATGTTTATAATCCTTATAAGCATAATGGATACTTTTTGCACCTTTTGCTATCGCGGTACCACCTGCTGCCACACTTGCAACAGCTGTTAAACCCACTTCACCTAGCGTTTCCGGTAAAACAACTTCTGCTGCTATTCCCGCAGCATGATAGCCTACTTTTTGAGTATGTAAAAGACCTCGCTCAAGGGGATGTAATTTGTCTTTTTCAAGTTCTTGAACAACCCCTTCAATCCTTTTTTCCAGTGCAGCGCCAACGTTTTCTTTTAAAGTTCGAATCGGTCGATTTAGTTCCTCGTAACCTTGTTGGAATGCATCATTAAACTTTGCAAGCGTTGGCTCCCGATCTCTATTTTCTTGCTTCCACGCTAAAACTTGCTCACTTTTTTCTCCTGTCAATGCACGCCATGCCATTGACAACCAGCTTGGATTTGATTTTTTATCGGGTACTTTACTGCTAGTAGATGCATTAGCTGTTGGAACCATTTTTTCCAAAAGCCCAATCACTGCAGCTGCAATGCGGTTACTTTTTGGCGTTGGAGTTGAGGTTGACACAACATTGTCCTCGATCGTCTCAGGCAATGGCATACCTAATTCTGATTCAAATAAATCGACTACTGGCTTTTGCATCGATTGTTTCGGAATTTCTGCAAGTTTCTTGGGTTGAGTGCGAACTACTTCCCGTGGAACGGGGGGCGCAGATTTTGCTTGCTTTAGCTTTGTTGTAGTTGATTTTGATTTTTCAGCTTGGTGCTCAAAAGCTTTAGTAAATGCCCGTGTTCCTATATCCTGAGAAAATTGTTTTGCTACCACTTGTTGCCAAGATTTTTCCACTATGCTGCTTGATGTTCTTTGGGTGGGGTGGGTTGCGATTGCCCGATGAGCTATGTCCTGTGCTCGTTGGGCCTCAGCTAAATCAAATTTATATTCACGAGAGCTCGGCGTGGATGATGATTGCAATGTAAACACTTCTTTCGGCTTTGCTCTTTCAGCTTTGTAAGATGCGCCTGTCATCATGCCATCATTTAAATTCATTATTCCGATTTCGAGCCCCCTCCCATTCATATTGGCACCTATTCCTAAAGTGGGGATTGGTGAATCGACATTTCCTCTAACAAGTCTGTCGGCTCTATCTGCCCATTTTTTTACAAAATTGACCCCTCGTTTAAAGATATTTCTTTCACGTTCATGTATTGGGCGCGTTAAAGCATCTGCGGTGCCTGCCCAATGATTCTCTCCTGCGCGCTTTGAAGTATCTTTGATATGATCAGCAACGTTATCTATAGTATATTTGTCATAAAACAAGGGTAAATTATTTTGCTCTTTCGCTTGCACCTTTAATCTGTCATAAATATCTCTTTTGATGAGCCTTTCTTCTCTATCGTGATTGGTAGTATCATGTTGCACATTGATAAGATTACGATAAAGGTCGAATTGTGCTTTCACATCCATTGGCCAATAACCTGTATTATCTTCAAGAAATACTTGGATCTGATGCACAGCAAAGGCGGCACGTACTTCTTTAGCATCGCGGTTAGCTAAAATTGCACGAATATTTTCAGGTAAGGGCTCATCGGCCATAAATGGTTTTACTAATTCATCCACAATAAAGAAAGTTCTTGTAGTCTCATAGTTATCCGCAGCTCGTCTGGCCTGCTTGCGTTTTTTATTTCCTTGCGTCTCACCAATATACTCGACAAAAAAGGAGATATAATTGCTTCCTTGCAAGTGATGGCGATTAAAATATAACCGATTCTCAGCAATGATTTGTTCCCCAACATATTGTTTTCTACCATCCTTAGTTGCTTCCATTCCTCTTGATGCAGCAAAATGACGATATTCCTCTACCACGTCAAAGCCCGTTTTCATATGGCCAACTGCTAAAGCAATTGCAAATAATTTGGCTTCTTTCAGTGTTTCCCGTAAATGGGGAAGATCTGCTTTTTGCCCGATTGCCTGAGTGGCGAGTTTGGTTTTAACACGCGTTTTAAGGGTATTGGTTTTAGTTTGATCGAAATTAAAGTCTTGAAAGAAAGATGAACTCATAAATAAATCCGTCATCGCCTCGGTATAGCTATTTAAAGAATCCTTTGCAACATCATGCATGACTTCAAAAGCAACGTTAGTCGGCACAGAGTCATTTTCAAAATTAACTAATGCTTGCAGGTTTGAGCTAAGATCTGAATAATCAAGATGCCCTTTCAGATAGATAACAGCCCCTTCTTTAATGATCTCTCGATAATGAGCTTGTGTTTTGACGTGTGGCATCACAAATTTATCAACGACGTGACGAGCATATTGATCTTGCATTCGAATATTCATTTGGGTCAATAAAGATCTGATTGCTCCAACATGACTACCGCTATATCCCATTACGCCTAGGTAGTCAGGTAGATTTGCATGTTTGGATGCATGTTGATTATTATTCTCTGCAATTTCTCGTTGTAAGGCATAGTTAAAAAGAAATGCATAAAGAGAGTGGCGATTTTTATTGAATATAATGGATTCATCAAGATCTTTTAAAGCGCCAGTAATATATTCTGCATACTTTAATGCATCAGATAACTGATAATCTTTATTTTCTGAGTTTATTTTTAGCAAATATGCAATAAGATCGCCTTGGCTTCCCGATTTTAATTTAGATAACTCTACTTCTTTCAGCGCATTAACAATAAAATCTCCATCTTTACTTGCTGTTTTATCTCTAGTTTTCGCGCGTTCTTTCCAATTAACTGAAGCAAGTTCTTCTTCCTTTTTTTTATCTATTTTCTTAATATCTTCCACTCTTTTTTTATTAAATTCTTTGCGTATTTCCGGTGGAAACATTCCTGTCCGCATTCTATTGGCTAATTCACTAAACTCCGTCTTAAAACCCGGCAATACTTCTTTTAATTCAGGGTTTTGATAAAATGGGGAACTCGCAAGCAAAGTAACAAGTACTTCACCATAATCTTTTTCTTGCTCCGAGAGCACAGATGCAATGTCATCGAAAGCTTCAATCGCATTATCCGTCATTTTGTCAGTGGCTAGGTATAACGCCATCTCTTGCAGGGTTGTGTTTAAATTTTTATTTTCCTTTGCATGTTTAGTAATATAGGCGATAACACCTTCACGAACAATGCTTGGAATTTCTCCAACTTCCATGCCAGTCGCCGGTATAAAAGTTTGATCAACAAACCGCTCAGCATAAATTTGAATGGCTTGATCGTTAGCGCGATTTAGAATTTCGGTTAAGGCTGCAAAATTGCCCGTCCTTTTCTTAAGCGAAAGGGCATGGATTTCGCTGCTGATTTGCTTTTTAATTTTGTTAATAATCTCATCATCAAAATAAGGGTTTTGAAAAAAAGCATTGGCCGTGGCGATGGTGGCCACACAAAGGCCATAATCATTCTCTGGCACGGATAAAGTGCAAACTTCATCTAATAAGGACATGGTGGCTTCAGAACGTAATCCTTGGTTTACATAATCAATAAACATTTGTAACTTTGAGGTTAATTCATCATGATTAAAATATTTCACATAAAGGGCTTCTCCAAGGTGACGAATATAGTCCCTCACTTTTTCACCTTTTACCTCTATATTTTCCATAAACGAAGGCTCTACTTGTTCACGAAAAATTCGTGCCGGTGGATGAACACCACCCCAATGCTCTCTGGCATAAGCATACCCGGATTGAATGCTTTCTTTTAAATCAACGCCTTTGAGTTGTTTTAATCGAGAATTGACTGACTCTCCTGCATTTTCTGCCAATTCGCTAAGGCTTTGAATGCCAAAAGTCTTTTGCAGTTTCATCTCTATACTGCCAAAATAAGTATCTGCTAGCGACCCCACAGCATAACGACCTAACACTTCTTCGCTGATTAAAAGACCTAACCCTAACCAATTGATATGCGTTAAATAATTGGCACTTAACTTAGGTTGGAATTTAGACAAGGGGTAGGTGGCAAGCCGGCTTACCCCCTCTACTGCTATCCTCATTGCGGTATGGCGATAAAATCCGAGCCACCATAAACCCGATCGCACATAGCTCAGTGCGCCTTGCATAAAGCCGGGAACATAAGGTGTGGCAAGTGGCACTGAGCGCTCCAATTTATCAAGATAATCTGATCCAAAATAACTTTGTGCAGCCGCCTCCATTGCCAACCACCAATTTGCACTCACTAAGGAGCAAAATACCCAGCAAGGTCGCCAAAGCAGACTTGTCGTTGCCGCGTGTTGATACCATGATGTGTTGGTGATTTCGTCTTTAATATCTTGATTCCAGCGATATTGATAAGAAGTTTTTATGGCAACACTATTAAATTTTTTCTCATAAGTTGCCAAATCATAACGTAATAGCAACCGTAATCCTTTTTCAAGTTTATCGATTTGTTGTTGAATATGATTTCGTTCATTTTTATCTTGAGTGGCGTTTAATTTGGCTTGACATGCCTCAATGAGCTGATAGGATAAATCCACTGGTGTTAACTCTGCTTTATTTTTTGTTGTACAAAGCTTTTTGCGCTCATCCAAAGATAAAGCATGCAACAATATATGCATCATGCGATATTGCATCCCCATGACGCACCAATGCATTAAATTATTTCCTGCCTCATCAGCGGTTGTTGTGATCAGCTCGCGTTGGTGTGAAGCGATGGATCCTATCTGAAATTGACGTTTTTCAAGCTTTACTTGCAATTGCTGTTCTGTATGAGCTTTTTTAGGGGCGTGATAAATACCTTTACGAAAGAGATCGACTACCTTGGCTTCTTTAGCTCGATAAGATTTTAGTATCCCCATCACTTTAGTATGATTATTTTGCTCTGCTAACGTAAAAGCCGTTTCGCCTGCCTGACTTCGAGCATTGATATTAGATAAGGACTCTGAAGACCAAATATACCGGAGAAATTGATTTAATTTTTTGACTATTCTCCATTGGTTTTGACTAGATGCTTGATGAGCCGCTTGTACCTGCGCGATCTTTTCACATAGCACACCCACTACCATGGGTTGATTATGTAACGCGGCAAGGTGAAGTGGTGTATTACCATAATGATCTGTCGCTATGAGTTTAGCGCCTTTGGCAAACAGCCACTTTACAGTATCAAATTGACCTGCTGCGGCAGCATGATGTAGTGGGCTTCTTCCTGCATCATCAACTTGATGTATCAAGTTGATGTCAGAAAATTGAGTGCACCATTTTTCGATTAAATCCTTTCGTCCCATCAAAGCAGCAAGATGGATCGCATTCAAACCATCCGATGTCTTAGTCTCTAAAAGCGTTTTTTTGCTCGGTACAAGCAGTGCAACCGCTTCAAAAAACCTTAATTCCAACGCTAACCACAACGGGGTAAGTCGTGTCGGCAAAGGCAGCTTCTGATCAGGAATTATATTTTTAATTTCACGCGGGTAAGCGCTTACTTCTGGGTTAACTTTGACTTCTAAGAGCGCCTGGACCATATCAACGTTGCGTGCAGCAACTGCATAATGAAGCGCCGTTAAACCCCATTGATCTTGGCTATTTAATACCTGCGGGGACAATTTTTGCTGTAGCAAGATCCGCAAATTCTCAAGATGAGAAACAACACTGTAATGTAGTGGTGAACGACCATTTACGTCTTTGAGTGACCAATTTAGAATTGGGTTAAAGAAAAATCGTTGAAACCAATTGGATTTTTGAATTTTTTCATCTTGTTGTTGAATCATTGCTTTTAAATATTTTGTATTACGATGAGCACAAGCTAAATGCAACGGTGTCGTCAGGTTAGCATCTGGAGTATAGAGGAACTTGTCTTCCGCAATGAGTGTCACTGCCTTCTTTTCTTGATTGAGACGTATTGCAGTATGTAATACAGTTTCTTCTGATAGATTTGCGGTTTTACGCAGCATGGGTGATTTTCTCCTCTTGCTTTTGTATGGCAAAAAAGAAGAAAATGTTAGAAAGATAGGAAATTATTAGGCTAATCATCGATCATCCTTAAACAGCTCTCCATCAAATGGGTAAATGCTATGATTTTTTTAGGATAAGTACAAGAGAAATTTAGCGAGTGTATCAAGAGGCCATTTAAACCAATCGTCATAGGGATAAGTTAAACATTTAAATCATTTATTCTTATGAGTGTCTTTGGTTTGCACGCTTGGGTGTTCTGATAATAAGGTCAAGTTTATGGGAAAGGCTAAACAAAGTATTCTTCATTACATTAAAACGTATTATAATCGAGGTCGGAGCTATTTTACCAAGGATCGCCCGGCCAGCAAATTGGTTTGAATAAACATTACATAGAGTAAGCCATGGACAAGTTAATCATCAACGATCTAAAGCTCGTCACTTTAATTGGTACTCACGATTGGGAGCAACAAACGCCACAAACATTGCATTGTGACATCATGCTGCAAACAGATGCTAAAAGCATTGCTAAAACAGATAATATTGAAACGGCTATTAATTATGACAAAGTGACAGAGCATCTACTTAATTTTGTGAAACAACATCATTTTCAACTTATTGAAACGCTTGCTGAGCATCTTGCTACAACGATCCTTAAGCATTTTCCAACTTCTTGGGTACAAGTGATCCTCCATAAACCGGGCGCATTAAAACAAGCCAATGTCGCTATCATGATAGAGCGTACAAAATAATATGAGTTTACCCCCTCCTTCGGCTGATGCGCTGGAGCATCAACAACAATTGCTCAAATATCTACGCACCACGTGTGAACAAGCAGGGGGTTGGATCAGCTTTGCAGATTTCATGGACATTGCACTGTATGCGCCGGGCTTAGGCTATTATAGTGCCGGCATGAATAAATTTGGGATCAGCGGTGACTTTGTGACCGCGCCTGAAATTTCCCCGCTTTTTTCGCAATGTATGGGTGCCCAATGTGCACAAGTGCTTTCACACTTAAACGCAAACGAAATGAACATCCTCGAATTGGGGGCGGGCAGCGGCAAAATGGCTTCCATTATTTTGCCTTATCTTGCTGAACAAAATTGCCTGCCGAAGCATTACTGGATTTTAGAAGTCAGTGCCGATTTAAAAGCACGCCAGCAACAATATTTAAATGAACATTGCCAACCATTTTTTGATAAATTTGTTTGGTTAGAAAGGTTGCCCGAAAAACCCTTTGAAGGGATCATTATTGGCAATGAAGTACTCGATGCGATGCCTGTACATCTTTTTCAAATCGGAAATAACCATCAAATTCTCGAAGGTTTTGTGGGAGAAGCCAATGGCACTTGGCAATTGGCGTATAGGGAACCTAAAACGCCACATTTAAAAGAAGCCGTCGAAAATTTGCATGTTGATTTTTCCCCGGGATACACTTCTGAAATTAATTTAAGCTTAAACCCTTTGGTGGAAGCCTTAAGTCAAAGTTTAGAAAAAGGGATAATATTATTTTTAGATTACGGCTTCCCACGTCATGAGTATTATCATCCTTCACGCCACATGGGAACATTAACTTGTCATTATCGCCATCATGTGATTAGCGATCCCTTACAATATATTGGATTACAAGATATTACGGCACATGTGGATTTTACCGCGGTAGCGCTTGCAGGACAGTCGTGTGGGTTAGATTTGGTGGGCTTTACTCATCAAGCAGCGTTTTTAATTGGAAATGATCTTTTAAAGTTTGCTGAAGCCGCAGCTCATCAAACGTCTTATGCTATTTCACAGCAGATCCAATATTTAACTGCACCACATGAAATGGGGGAGCTTTTTAAAGCCATTGCGTTAAGCAAAAGATTTGAGGAATTAGTGCGCAAAGAACCCCTGAAGGGTTTTCAAATGTTTGATCAAAGGCAACGGTTGTAAACTCGTTTTATTTTTATGTCTTGCAATCACACTCGATTAAAAATTCCATTTACTTGGGCGTTGCGATTACCATTATTTTCTATGGTATGGAGTAAACAACATTGCCATATTCATCATACGTATAATAAATT
>JBIOEB010000044.1:0-17173 GCA_044445585.1 Candidatus Berkiellales bacterium | reverse complement strand
GAAAGAGGTGGGGCCAGAGGGTTTTAGATAATTGTTTGAGCGACATCGAGTGCAAGGATAGCAACTCGTAGGGCCAGGGATGGCCCAGTCGCGAAAACGATTATGTAAAACCCTCTCTGGCACTTGCCTCACTTGATGCTACGATCTTGCAGCAAATGATCTTAAAGATATGCGCGAAAATACGCGAAAACGATTATGTAAAACCCTCTCTGGCATTGCCTCACTTGGTGCTACGATCTTTTACGATCTTGCAGCAAATGATCTTAAAGATATGCGCGAAAATACGCGAAAACGATTATGTAAAACCCTCTCTGGCACATGCCTTACTTGATGCTACGATCTTTTACTATCTTGCAGTACATGATCTGCACAGCTACGGAGTAAGAGGAAGAAAAGGCCTAAAAGGTAGAAAAGGACTAAAAGGTAGAAAAGGAAGAAACCTTATTTTTCCAAATTCTTGTAATTACAACAACCCAAAGAATCTTGGCTAACCCACAAATCCAAGCAAATAAAAAATTTACGTGTTTTTAAGTGTTTTTCGCTGAAAAATAAAGAAAATAGAAGAGCTAAACGGCTGAATATGGTACAATCGAAACAGAAAATCCCTGTGCAAAGGCAAGGATAAAGACAAGCGCAAAGATAAGTGTAAAGAAAGTGTAAAGACAAGCGCAAAGACAAGCAAAAGACAAGCGCAAAGAGAATAATTCGTGCTTAGGTTTAATTAAACGAAAGACAGTGTTTCACGTGGAATTTATTACTTATTTCAATAGGTGCCACGTTGTATGGAGTAATGAATGACATCAGAGATGACCTACGATTCATCGAGTATTAAAGTGCTAAAAGGGTTGGACGCCGTTCGCAAGCGTCCGGGGATGTATATTGGCGATACCGATGATGGCACGGGTTTGCATAACATGGTATTTGAAGTCGTCGATAACTCCATCGATGAAGCATTGGGGGGCTACTGTAAACTCATTGAAGTCATTATTCACTCTGATGAATCCGTAACGGTAAAAGATGATGGCCGTGGGATCCCAGTAGGGATGCATGAAGAGGGCCAATCCGCAGCCGAAGTGATCATGACAGTACTCCATGCCGGTGGGAACTTTGATGATAATTCCTATAAAGTTTCAGGCGGATTGCATGGCGTAGGGGTATCTGTGGTAAATGCTTTATCTTCGGAATTGAATTTAACCATTCGTCGCGAAGGAAAAGCCCATTACCAAGAATATCACCATGGTGTGCCGCAAGCACCGCTAAAAGTCACCGGGGATGCCACCACTACGGGCACCGAAATTCACTTTAAGCCCAGCAGTGAAACCTTTACGAATATTGAATTTCATTATGATATTTTAGCAAAACGCTTGCGAGAACTTTCGTTTTTAAATTCTGGCGTGCGAATTTTACTTAAAGATGAAAGAAACGGCCGGCAAGATGAGTTTTGCTATGTAGGCGGGGTCAAAGCCTTTGTTGAATATTTAAATAAAAATAAAACACCCATTCAGCAAGGCGTTTTTCATTTTTGTAAGGAAAAAGACGGCACAGTGGTTGAAGTGGCTTTGCAATGGAATGATTCTTATCAAGAAAATATCTATTGTTACACCAATAATATTCCGCAGCGGGATGGGGGGACTCACCTATCTGGATTTCGTAGCGCGCTAACCCGTACGTTAAATCAATATATGGAAGAACAAGGCCTATTTAAAAAGGCTAAAGTTACCACCACGGGTGATGACGCCCGCGAAGGATTGACGGCGGTGTTATCGGTAAAAGTACCCGATCCCAAGTTTTCCTCACAAACTAAGGATAAATTGGTTTCTTCAGAAGTTAAAGCAGTGGTGGAATCGGTTTTTGGTGATGCATTTAATGGATATTTACTGGAAAATCCAGCACAAGCTAAATTGATCGCCAACAAGATCATTGAGGCCGCACGTGCGCGAGAAGCCGCACGAAAAGCGCGTGAAATGACGCGGCGCAAAGGGGCGTTGGATATCGCGGGTTTACCAGGTAAATTAGCTGATTGCCAAGAGCGCGATCCAGCAAAATCCGAACTTTATTTGGTTGAGGGGGATTCTGCCGGCGGCTCAGCTAAACAAGGGCGTGATCGCCGCACCCAAGCCATTTTGCCTTTGAAGGGTAAGATCTTGAATGTGGAGAAAGCGCGCTTTGATAAAATGCTTTCTTCACAAGAAGTGGGAACGTTAATTACCGCGCTGGGCTGTGGGATTGGGCGCGAAGAATTTAACCCCGATAAATTGCGATATCATCATATTATTATCATGACCGACGCGGATGTCGACGGTTCACATATTCGCACGTTATTGCTGACATTTTTCTATCGTCAAATGCCAGAATTGATCGAACGCGGATACATTTATATTGCCCAACCGCCACTCTATAGGGTAAAACGCGGCAAACAAGAGCAATATGTGAAAGATGACGAAGCCTTACATAATTATTTAACGCAAATTGCCCTGGAAGATTCAGCATTACATGTCAACCCGGCGGCACCACCGGTACAAGGCGTGGCATTAGAGCAATTAACGAAACGCTACAGCAAATCCAGAGCGCTTATTCAACGACTTTCACAGCGTTATCCTGCAGCCATCTTGGAAGCAATGTTAAAACTTACCCCATTAAAAGCAGAAAAATTAACCGATCGTCAAGCAGTAGAGCAATGGGTAACAGCATTCCAGTCAGCACTGGATGCGCAAAAAGAAGGAACGGTGACTTATCATCTTTCCTGTGAAGAAAACACAGAACAACATTATTTTTACCCCATGGCCGTGGTAAAAACACATGGCGTGGAAAAGACTTATCAATTTAATCCTGAATTTTTCAGATCTTCTGAATATCACTTTTTAATGCAAGCCGGCGAAGAATTTGCTCATCTCTTAGAGCCTGGGGCGTATATTGCGCGTGGGGAAAAACGTATTCCTATCCAAGATTTTAAAGAAGCTTTGGATTGGTTAATGAGTGAAGCCAAAAAAGGCCAGCAAATTCAGCGTTATAAAGGTTTGGGCGAAATGAATGCGGATCAATTACGGACCACTACCATGGATCCCGAAGCGCGGCGCTTATTGCAAGTTAGGATCGAAGATGCCATCTCAACCGATCAAATGTTTGCGACTTTAATGGGCGATCAAGTTGAACCGCGTCGCGAGTTTATCGAAGCAAACGCGCTTCATGTGGGGAATTTAGATATTTAATTACCTTGGCAAAGCCGCCACGGTCGATTCAATCCATTCTTGGGCTTTTTGCTGAATTTCTTCAGTAGAATATTGTGTGGGATCAATCGGTGGTCCGATCACCAATTCAATGGTGCCGGGTTTTTTTACAAAAGCATTTTTTGGCCAAAAAACCCCAGCATTATGGGCAATAGGCACCGCAAGATAACCCGATTCTTTGGCTAATAAAGCACCACTTCGTGAATATTTCCCCGTTTTTCCCACGCTGACGCGTGTTCCTTCCGGAAAAATAATTACCCATCTACCTTGTTGTAGTCGTTGCTTGCCTTGTTCTAGCAATTGTTTTAGGGCGCTATTTGCTTTTTCCCGATGAATAGCGATAGGCTCTAACAAGCTTAATGCCCAACCAAAGAATGGGATCCACAATAATTCCCTTTTTAATACCCAGCATTGTGGGGGCAACAGCACTTGTAAAAAAAGGGTTTCCCAAGCCGATTGATGTTTACACAATACAATGGCATTTTTTGCCGGCAAATTTTCTTGGCCCTTAACGATATAATGGATCCCACAAATGGTTTTTGCCCACCAAATGACAAAATGCGACCAGCGAGTAATCACGTAATAGCGGATCCGATAAGGAAAGGCAAAGAGCAACATCCCCAAAGTAGCGATGAAAACAGTGGCAATGGTTTGCCCGGTCGTAAACACGATGGATCGGAGTATTAACATAGTGTGACTTGTCATGAAGGTTGAGCCTAATTTTGTGCCGTCCCAGCAAGAGTATACCTCTCCCTTTGAAAAAGGGAGAGGGGGGTTTTGCCGTCCTGCAATAGGAAAGGATTAGTGCTTCCTTACTCTCTTTGCTGGCAATGCTCCTTCTACGCGACCGCTAGTTTCTTCGACTGGATCACGATCCCGGCCCCGTTTTGCGCCATAAATTGGCTTTTCGTCAGCGGGTTCGATTTTTTTATCCCGAGATTTTCCTTTAGGTTCGACTTTTGTTCCGTCATCGATTTTTCTCATTTTAGCAAGGACAGGCGTGTGTTGTTTTTCAAGCGCCTCTTCTCTAATTTCCTCGGAAGTTTTAACTTCTTTTACCCTGCGGGCTGGTTTTTCAGGAGAAGTTTTAGCTTTTTTACCCGAAGCTTTTTTCTCAGCTGGTTCGGCTGAGGTATTGTGCTCTTTGACTTCTTTTTCTTCTTCTTCTTCTTTTTCTTCGGATCTAGGAGCTAGCAGAGCTTTTAATTCATCAAGGGGTCTTCCGTCTGGGTTGCTTAAAACAGTAAAGCGTAGATTTCCCTCTGGGTTGGTAAAGGCAGGAAGGTCTTGCTCTCCAAGAATTTTGCTTATTTCAGCCGGTGTTTTACCATTAAGAGAATTTGCAAGAAGAACCCAATCTTCTTCAAGCATATCTGCAGAAGATTGAACGTGCGATGATGGATTTTGCTTAGGCGTACCTTTCCACCAACTACGAACCGCTTCCAAATTTTTTGCAGGATCCCACCATTTTATAGTGTATGGTTGGAATTCTTTACTTTTTCTATCTATCGGGCCTTTTTCAGGACAATATGCTTCTATAAATCTTTCGATTAACTGAAGTTGATCTTCACTGGGCGAGACTTGAGGGCGTTTTTCTATCATTAAAACCAATATTTCCATTACGTTCATGTCAGTCATTATGAGTAAAAGACAAACGTCAAAGGTAAAACTACGCCCTTTTCCGGCTTTGCAATGCGAAACAACTGTTCCAACAATATTTCCTTCTTCATCTTGGATGTCAGCGATGGTTTCATCCACTTCTGCTTTTAATAACGCAAGATTAAGGTTGCCTCTAAAATCATCCATGGGGATGAGTCTATGTTTCACACGGTTACTTGTCCAAAAAGTGGGAGGAACCGGAGTTAATACCACCAACCCATTTCCATCAATTTCGTGCTTAAGCGCGAAGGAGTTAACTCTTTTTAAAGGGCGCCCTTTAGCTTGGCATTCTTTAATGAGTCTTTCCCCATGGTTACCCATGCCCCAGAATTGTGTTTGCACAGGCAAAGCGCTTATAATGACGCCGGGAACAATTTCATCCCAATGGTGCGTACCACGTCGCATTTCAGGTATTAAAGTTGCAGCTAAAAAGGTAAATCCAAAAAGAGCTTTTTGAGCCAAACTGGGCTCTTTTGATGGCTCAGAAGATGGATTGGGCGATGGGCTTGCCGATACTTTTTGTGGTGTGGTTGATGATGGGGATGATTTCATAAAAATAACCTCTTAATAATGTCACGTTTCTTAAAAGGTTGAGATTGTAACAGCTTGGCTGGCTTAGTTCAATAACTCTTCCCCCTGTTTGAAAAATAATTGAAAAAAATAGCCGTGTATTTGTTTAAGCGTATGAAAAATAAGTAAATTATTAGATACACTTTAACACTCAAGGCCATCAACTCCATCGTATTTTCAAGTTATACTATCCACCTTTAAACGTTAAAAATCTCAAAACAGAGCAAGCAATCATGTTAAGCATTGGGTTGATGAGCGGAACCTCCATGGACGGCATCGATGGTGCGCTTTTGGAAACAGATGGCACAGAGCATCTAATCAAGCCGTTAGGGGAGATCTCTCTTGCTTACGATCCGGCATTTAAAGTTTTATTAAAATCTACTGAATTTGCCATTAAACACTGCAAAGGAGATCTACAACAAGCTGCAGCGTTCTATCCACAAGCCATCCACACCTATTTAACAAACGAATTAAATTGTTCGCCCAGTCATGTTGAAGGCGAAATCGCCGCTCTTGCAACTTATCTTGATAAAAACAATAGAAACAATAAAAATCAAAGTGAAGAAACGATTACTTTAGAAAAAGTGATCCAGCATTCAACCTTACTTCATAGTATTGTTGTGAAAAATTTATTAGCTCAAACAGCATTTACTGCCGATCAAATCGATGTAATCGGTTATCACGGCCAAGCGATGTATCATCAACCGGATCAAAAAATTTCTGTTATCGTAGGCGACGGCCAATATTTGGCAGATCTCACCGGCATCGTCGTGGTAAATGATTTTCGCAGTCGTGATATTCAACTGGGTGGACAAGGTGCGCCTTTTGCACCGCTTTATCATCAAGCGCTTGCAATTAAAGATAATAAAATTCCTGTTGCGGTCGTCAATTGTGGGGGAATTGCTAATGTGACCTTCATCAATAGCAGCGATCCTCTCGCATTAATTGCTTTTGATACCGGAGCAGGGAACAATTTAATTGATGCGTTGGTGAAACTGCGAACCCATGGCCAAGAAAGTATGGATAAAGATGGAAAATATGGCCGCAAAGGAAAAGTAAATGAGCAAGTATTAAAAGCACTTTTTGACAAAGCCATCCTTAAAAATGGACAAAATTATTTTTTTGTTAAGCCACCAAAAGCATTAGATGCGCGCGATGTTACGTTAATAGTAGAGCTTAATACACTCTCATTAGAAGATGCCTGTGCTACATTAGCAGCATTTACCGCAGAATCCATTGTTAAAAGCCTAGATTGGATCAATCCACCTTGGCCGCAACATTGGATTTTAACAGGTGGTGGTTGGCATAATCCAGTGATCCGTCAAGAATTAAATCAACGCTTAAATCAAAAATTTAAAGATAAATTAAAAATAGAAACGGCTGATGAAGCCGGTTGGAATAGTCATGCCATGGAAGCGCAAATTTTTGCGTATTTAGCGGTGCGCAGTTTACAAAATAAACCCCTAAGCGTTCCTGGAACAACGGGAGTGCCTTACCCGGTGTCTGGCGGATGCGTTTTTATTCCTTCAGAGAAGTCAATAATTAAGCGAGAGGAACCAAATGCTACCTAATCCTACAACTAGAGTGATAGAAAGTGCAAAATATCATGAGAATAAGTTGAGATATCCTAGTTTCTCAATTCAATTTTTGTGTACGTGTATTACTTCTGCAATAATATCCCCAATAGTTGTGCTTTGGAGCCTTTATTTCAATGCAAATCCGAGTTTTATTGCCTTCGGTATTGGGATATTGGGGGCGTTGATCCTGCAACGGCCTTATAACCTTCTTTGGCAAAAAGTCCTTAACTGTGTTCAGAAAATAATACCTAATACTCCCCACATAAACGATTACTTTGCTGCCACCGAGAGAGATCCTGAATATAAAAATATAAAAGCGGATGAATTTAAAAAATTGATGGAAACAATCAGGGAATATAAACAAAAAAATAATAGTGTCCAAATGGGGGATCTTCTGAACTTTTTATACAACAATAAACTTCTTGACGTTTTAGGACCTTTATTAAAATTAGGTGCAAATAAATCTGATATCGAACAAATTGAAGACACCGAAGCCTTGAGGTTCGTTAGCCCCGAGTCAGGGGGGGTACGTTCTTTACAATGGCTTGCTGCCAAAGTAGTGAACCGATATAAAATAAGTATACCAAGCGGAAAAGTAAATCGAGATCATCAAGATTTAGTCACAGCGAGTGCCAAATTTGAGACGATCTCTGGTGCGTTAAAAAAATTAAATTAATAGCCTTATGTAGGATGTGTTGCCTTTAGCCCCGGCGAAAGCTGGGGGAAGCGTGCACACCATTTTTTGGCCTAATGTTTTTGCTGCTCATCATTAGTTTTAATAGAAATGCTGGAAACTTCATTTTCACTGGGCCAAGCATTGAAAGGGAAAGGCATTTGCTCGGTGTTGTAAGTCAAAAAGCTGATCACTTCGTAAGCATAAACCCCTAAACTATGGCCAAAACGTTGAAGATGTTCATTGGACTTATTAAAAATAAGGTTTACCACAAATTGAAAGAGAATGACAAAAAAGCCTACAAAAGCAACAATATAACAAATGAAGATGAACAACAGAATATAAAGGCCGCGAAACCATCTGTTTTTTGATCCAAGTTTGCTTAAAACGCGTTTGATTTTGGTTGACATTGATCGCTTACTCAGTGAGTGATGACTAAAGATTTAATAACTAATAGTTTAGGCTGGGTTAAGAGTGTTGGCAAAAGTATTTGGCAAAAGCCAATAGATCCTGAAAGCAAGGAATAGGAACCAGCTCTTCAGCATAACGCTGCTTCGTCTCTAAACCATTTCCCGACAGCACCAGCACCGGCTTTGCCCCACCCGCTCGTGCGGCTTGAATATCGCGCATTGAATCCCCAACAAAAGGAACCTGTTCAAGTGAGATTTGGTAAAATTGCGCTATTTGAGTTAATAATCCTGGTTTAGGTTTACGACAATCGCATCCATCCAATGGCCCATGCGGACAATAAAAAATTTTATCAATTTTCCCACCCACTTGAAACAGCGCTTGTTGCATTTTAAGATGAATGGCTTCCATGGCAGCGAGATCATAAAGTCCGCGGGCAATTCCGGATTGATTGGTTGCGATGACGACGGTAAATCCAGCTTGATTTAATATTGCAATAGCTTCAAGACTGCCTTCAATGGGGAACCATTCTGCGGGTGATTTAATATAATCCACCGAGTCATGATTGATCACGCCATCGCGATCAAGAATAATAATTTTGGATTTCATAAGGCTTCAAAGGTTCATAAGGCTAATTTTGAAATATCGGCAATTTGCATAAAAAGCGCATAGAGATGGCTTAGCAAATTAATGCGGTTTTGCTTTAATTTTTCATCTTCTGTCATCACTAAGACTTCATCAAAAAAAGTATCAACAACTTGTCTTAAAGAAGCAAGGGCACTGAGCGCTTCTTGATATCTGCCCTCGCTTATTAAAGGATCGGTTTGTTTTTTAAGAGCATCAATGGCATTGGCTAAAGCGATCTCAGCCTTTTCTTTAAGAAGGTTACGATCAATGGGAAGAAGACGAGAAATTCCAATTTGTATACCACTTTTTTGTAAAATATTTTTGACGCGTTTATTCGCACTGGCCAGTGCCAATGCTTCTGGCAAAGTTTGAAAATGATTGACTGCCTTTACGCGTAAACTGGCATCAAAGGGTTGGGTAATGGGATTAGTCATGACTGCTTCAATGACTTGGGGGCTTATGCCTTGTTCTTGATAGTAGGCTTTGAAGCGATCAAAGCAAAAATCCATCACGTCAGTAATCATTTCCTCATCGATTAATCCGCCATAACCATGACGAGCCGATTCGCAAAGGGAATTTTTATCAAGAGGTAGTGCTTTTTCAATGATGATCCGTAAAATCGCTAGCGCTTGTCGTCGCAGCCCGTAAGGATCTTTATCTCCCGTAGGAATTTGCCCGATGCCAAAAATACCAATTAATGTATCTAAGCGATCCGCTAGAGCCACACAAATACCGGTTGGCGTTTCGGGCAAAATGTCTTTTGAAAATCGGGGTAAATAGCTTTCTTGAATGGCTTGTGCGACTTCATTTGGCTCGCCATCATAACGGGCATAATAACTTCCCATGATCCCTTGTAATTCCGGAAATTCAAACACCATTTCGGTGATCAGATCGGCTTTGCATAATTTGCCAGCACGCTCTGACAAACGAACTGGCGCGCTAATTTGTTTAGCAACAAAACCGGCCAATTTAGAGACGCGTAACGATTTTTCGTATAAAGAACCTAATTTCTTTTGGAAAATCATGTTTTTTAATCGCTCTAAACGGGATTCCAGCGTTGATTTGCGATCTTGATCATAGAAAAATTTTGCGTCGGCTAATCTTGCCTGCATCACACGCTCGTTACCGCGAATGACATTCCCAGGGAGGGCGCTTTCAATATTACTAATTAAAATAAAACTGGGCAGTAATTCCCCTTCGGGGGATTTAATCGCAAAAGATTTTTGATGATTTTGCATCGAAGAAATCAATGCTTCGGGCGGAACTTCTAAAAATGCCGGATCAAAATGGGCGAACATGGGTACGGGCCATTCCACTAAACCGGTGACTTCGTCTAATAGTTCGGTTGCAATTACTGCCGTGCCGCCATTTTCCTCGGCAAGCGCTTTAACGGATCTTTCGATAAAGGCTTGACGTTCACGGTGATCAGCAATCACTTTGGCATTGCGTAAGCGATTTAAGTAATCCTCAGCATGGTTTAACGTAATTTCTTGTGGGGCATGCACTCTATGACCACGGGTTTTATTGCTGGCTGTCAGTCCAAAAACCCTGATCGGTAATGGTTGCTTACCATGCATAGCAGTGATCCAATGAATGGGCCGTAAAAATTCGATGTCTTCATTTCCCCAACGCATGCGTTTGGCAACGGGTAAATTTTTGAGTGCCTCTTCGATAAGGGTTGGCAATATTTCAACGAGCGGTTTTCCGGGTTCTTGATGTTCGAATAACAACCAAGATCCTTGTGGGGTTTCTTGGATGGTTAATTGTTCGAAATCAACGCCGCAGCTTCTGGCAAAACCCAGAGCGGCTTGGCTGGGGTGCCCTTGCGGGTTGTAGGCAGCGCTTGAAGCTGGCCCGCGTTTTTGAATAATGCGAGAAGGCTGCACCGAGGGCACGCCATGAAAACGAACAGCCAATCTTCTTGGCGCAGCAAAATCTTCAGCATGATCATGGGCAATCCCAAGCGCAGAAAAAGCTTGCCCTAAATTATTGGCAAAGGCTTGTGATAATCTTCCTAAATGATGCGGTGGAAGTTCTTCGGTACCAATTTCAATTAAAAGTGTTTCGGTTGTCGTCATTCGGATCTCGTATTCATAGAAAGTAGCGGAAAACCAAGTTTTTCGCGCGCTTGATAGTAAAGTTGTGCAACCTCTTTTGCTAAAGTGCGTACCCGTAAAATATAACGTTGCCTTTCTGTGACGGCGATGGCACTTCGTGCTTCGAGTAAATTAAAAGTATGAGAAGCTTTTAATACCAATTCATAAGCAGGTAAAGGTAAATTGTGCTCGATCAGTTTTTGGCATTCTTTTTCGTAATCATCAAAATGCGAAAATAACATTTCGCGATTGGCCAGTTCAAAATTGTACGTCGACATCTCCACTTCATTTTGATGAAACACATCACCGTAAGTGACATCGCCTTGCGGTGTTTTAGCCCATAATAAATCAAACATGCTATCTTTATTTTGGACATGCATGGCGATCCGCTCGATACCATAAGCCAATTCGCCCATCACGGGCTTACACGTTAAGCCACCGGCTTGTTGAAAATAAGTAAATTGAATGGTTTCCATGCCGTTTAACCACACTTCCCAACCTAAACCCCAGGCACCCAGCGTAGGAGATTCCCAATTATCTTCAACAAAACGAATATCGTTTTCAGCCGCGGAAATACCAATTGCGGCCAGAGAATCCAAGCATAATTGTTGGATTTCGAGAGGCGAGGGTTTTAACACCACTTGATATTGATGGAACATCTGTACGCGGTTGGGATTATCGCCGTAGCGCCCATCGGTGGGGCGTCTTGAGGGTTGCACATGTGCAGCAAACCAGGGCTCAGGACCAATGGCGCGTAAAAAAGTGGCCGGGTGGAAGGTGCCTGCGCCCACTTCAAGATCAAGCGGTTGCAGGATCACGCAGCCTTGAGCTGCCCAAAAGCGGTGAAAAGCTTGGATAATTTCGGCAAAAGTATAGGGTTTTGGGTATTCAATGGTCATTGTGCGGCCCATGAACTAAACAAGAGTTAAAGTATACCACTGGCTAAGCGGGCTCCGATAGGCAGATCTTCGGTAAAAAGTTGTCAAGTAAATCAACTTATGTTGTGGATGGCGCAACCAGTAAAATACTTTTGTTTTTGATCATCAGGGAAATAATGATCAAAGCGAAGAGGATGGTAAAAGACATCACCAAACCGATGGGTTTAAAATGCCCCACATAAATGTAACTGACCCCTTGGATCAAAATAGCAATTAAAAGAAGCATAATGGATTGCCCTAATGCAGCCGATCGGCCTTGGGTGTGAGGAATGGCCTGAAGTAATCGGGGATATAAAATATTAATCGGAAATGCAGCCCCCAACGAAAAAATAACCCCAAATGCGGTAATGATAAAGGGTTGATTGATTTCTTTGATCACTAATCCAAGGATTAATAACGCGCCAATAAAACAAAGGGCCATCCCAAAATAAAGGCAACGTTTTAGTCCAAACGCGTTTAAAAGAGGGGGGCTTAAAACGCACACCAACGCAAACGCAAGTGATAAAACGCCTTGATAATAGCCAAAATGTTGAAGTTTAACCCCCATATCTTCCATGTATAAAATAGGGGCCATGCCAACAAAAACAAAATAAGCGCTGGCGATCAATGAAATGCTAAAGATATATCCCAGCACTTTTGTTGATTTTAACAGTGGCAGGTAAGTCAACGGTGAAAGTGAAACGGTGTTGTTGCCAGCTTTGCTGGGAACCGCAAAATAACATGCGACCAAACACAAGGCGCTTAAACTTAAGAGCAGCGTAAAATTCCCGCGCCAACTAAAATAAAGGTTCACAAAACTCCCGATCACCGGAGCAAAAGCCGTGGCAAAAGTTTTAACGCCGTTGATCATACTCATGACGCCGGGTTGTTTTTGAGGAGAATAATCATCTAACAAGATAGGAAAAGAAAGGATCGCCGGCGCAGCGATCCCAACGCCTTGTAGAAAACGGCCTAACAGTAACATCACATAATGCGTCGCACTGACGCACAGGATACTTCCCAGCACAAAAATCAATAAACCGATTAACATCACATGACGGCGGTTGTAACGATCCCCTAACGCTCCCGCAAAGAGCGAACAAAGGCAAAATGCAGTAAAATTCACGCTGATGGTCATTTGTACCATAAACGGGGTAAGTTCAAACACCTCTTGTAATTCAGGAAAACTGGGAATAAATAAATCCATTTCCATACCGCAAAGCATTTGAATTAAAAGAATGGTGGCGAATCTAAACATAAAAATCTCGTGGACAAAATAGAGAGTAAAAACCTAAGCGTGCTCGCATTACCCTTTAAGACGACACAGCATATTAACCTATTTTGCTGTTGAAAGTGTAAGGCCAAAAAGTATAAGTTTGATTTCGTACAAATATTTTTTGGTGTCATTAAAACATAAAAACATTTTGATTTTTTTAGATTATCCTATAGAATTATTATTTTATGACGTGAACAACTACTTAACTTATGCGACACTTTAAAATTGTTTGGTTATTGATATTCTTTGTTGTTTCTATTTCCGCCTTTGCCAATACGCAAAAGGGAGCATTGGTTTCCAAAAAGATCAATGTGGCCTTAGTGTTAGGCGGTGGTGGCGCGCGTGCCTTAGCACAAGCTGGGGTAATCGATGTTCTAGAAGAAAACCATATTCCTATTGATTTAATTGTGGGCAGCAGTGCGGGAAGTTTAATTGGTGCATTATATGCAGATGATCCACACGGCGATAATTTACGACGCAAAGTGATCTCGTTAAAAAAATGGGATATTTTAGACTTTAGTTGGTACTCAGGGTTGAAAATGTTGTGGCGAGTCAAGGGCCCGGTTGAAGGCAATGCATTAAGATCGTTTGTTGAAAAAAATATCCAGGCGAAATATTTTTCGCAATTAAAAATCCCGTTGATTGTTGTCACCACCGATGTGAATAAAGGCGAAACCTTTCCGATTAAAAAAGGATTATTAGCGCCAGCATTGCATGCGTCGAGCGCTTTGCCAATGCTATTTTCACCGGTGGAATTGTATGGGCGCTTATTAGTGGATGGCGGCGTGGCAAGTCCCGTTCCGGTAGAGGTAGCCAAAGATTATTCGCCTAACGTGATTATTGCCATAGATATTGGCACCACGCCGAATAATGGTGATGTCACTTCAACGCTGCACTTAGGATATCGCAGTATTCATATTTCGTATAATCAACTTGCCAATATGCAAACCAAGCAAGCAGATATTGTGATCCATCCCGACATCGATAAATATAGTATGTTTACCGATGCCAATAATGAATTGATTTATCGCGCCGGCCGCGAAGCAGCGCTTGATGCGCTTCCTGCTATTAAGAAAAAGATGGCTCAGGGCGTGGCGCGGCAGCAATTTGAGCTGAAGAGGCGAAAGGACGAAAGCAACAAAGCATAAAAGTTTGTAGGGGACGGCTTCTGTGCCGTCCCGTCTTCGCTCCCTATCCCGTACGGTAAAAAATACATCTTTGCTAGCTTATTTTTAATGACTTTATCCCGTACGGGAAAAAATGTATCCTTCCCAGCCTATTTGTAATGATTTTATCCCGTACGGTAAAAAACATTGACTTAATGAAATCGGAGTGCTAATTTTACCGTACGGTAAAATTTCAATGAACTAACCATGGCAAGAGATGAAACCTCAACACATTTACAATTCGGGCGAATAAAAACAGCCAGTGAATTGGGGCAAATGATAAGAGCCTTTAGAAAGCACCAACATCTTACTTTAGAAAAAGTATCTGGGCTGAGTAATCTTAGCATGCGGTTTTTATCTGAGCTTGAGCGAGGTAAAGAAACTGCTGAATTAGGGAAAGCATTGGCTGCTTTAAATAAACTTGGCTTAGAGGTAATCATACAGCCGCGAGGATTTAATCCATCGTCAAAAACTAAAGAAAGTCGATCATGACGAACGACAGTTTAAATGTTTGGTATGAAAAAAAGCTGGTTGGAAAGATTTGGCAAGATCTAACTGGTTTAATGGGTTTTGTTTATGAAAATAGTTGGGTTGAGGAAGGCTTTGCTATTTCTCAGCAATTACCGTTAGCAACACATCAATATTCGCCAGCCGCAGGAAAAGCACATCAATTCTTTGTAAATTTATTGCCTGAAGCAGATGCAAGGCTGCATATTGTACGCGACTTAAAAATATCTAATTCAGATTTTGAGTTATTAAAAGCAATTGGGGGCGAATGTGCAGGGGCTTTATCCATATTGCCAGAGGATTTTAAGCCCCAAGAAAGGTCTCATTACAAAAAATTAACGAATGAAGACCTTAAAAAAATTATTTTACGAAAAGGGCAAATTTTTAGCTTAACATCAAGCAAGAATCGCCCCAGGTTATCACTTGCTGGTGCGCATGATAAGTGTCCAATATTTTTTGATGGTGAAAATTTGGCGTTACCTGAAGAATCCTCGCCATCTACCCATATTTTAAAATTTGCGCTAACTAGCTATCGAAACGTACCAGCCTATGAATATTATTTAACTTCTTTAGCAAAATCCATTGGCTTGCCAGTTGCAGAGGTTCAGCTTTGTAAGAACGAAAAAGACTATTATTTATTGATAAAACGGTATGATCGGATCCTTGAAAATAAAAAAAACGTGCAGCGTTTACATCAAGAAGATTTTTGCCAAGCATTGGGGATCAGCTATTTAAAAAAATATCAGCAAGAAGGTGGACCTTCTTTTCAGGATTGCTACCATCTAACCGAGCAGGTAACAATTAATCCCATTAAAGATACTGAAAATTTACTACGATGGCAGATCTTTAATGTGCTGGCAGGCAATTCCGATGCGCATGCAAAGAATTTATCTCTTATTTACAACGAAGACCATCAACCTGAGCTTGCTCCATTTTATGATCTGGTTTGCACGAGAGCTATTGAACGAATTGACTCTAAGTTGGCATTGTCAGTTGGTGGAGAATTTAATCCCGATAAAATTTCTTTAGTTCATTGGGAAAAAATGGCTAATGAATGCAATATTCGATTTCAATTTTTTAAAAAATTGATTCAGGAAATGGCAGAGGTGTTGCCAGGGCAGGCAAACGAAATGGTTGATGAATTTGAGTCGAGTTTTGGACCGTATCCTGCTTTGCAGAGAATTATTTATGTTGTTAATAAGCAGTGTGGGAGGGTGTTAAAACAATTGTAGTATGTTTATATCTTTTTAAGCTGGCAGAAGCAGATCATTTGAGCCTTGTATCTATCATGTTAATAAAAGCAATAATGGAAAACATATCTTTACTATGGTTATGCGAATAAAAAACCCCTTTCCCCACATTCCCTCAACAAATCTTGATACGGATGATTCACTCCGCCCCCTGCATGCTCAAAACGCGCAATAATAGTTATCAGATGATCTGCAGCTGCAGACACCACCTTATACTCATTGCTTGTAAATTTCTTTTGTCGATAGATTTCATATTCTGCAACAAAATCTCTTCCTTCCTCAGGTGAAGGGGTAATCTTAAATTCAGACTCCCAATCAGCAGTAAATTGAGCAGCGGCCCTACCCACCATCTCGGCTTCAGACATCGCACCTAAAGAATCCCAATCAAATATGCCAACAGGTTGTTTGTCGCGAAAAATGGTATTTTTAACTCCCCAATCGGTATGGGCCAATTTTTTTTTCAAAGGAAAGGAGTGTAATATTTTTTGCGCATTTCGTGCTTTGTTGGCGATCCATCCTGCACCTCGACTGGTTTTTTTTAGATTAAATAATACATTGTGAGGCGTTGGCCATAATTTTTTACGACTGGCTTGTTGGAGGAAGTTTTCCATAGGGGGTAATTGATGTTTGTCGACAATGTCGGAAAACTTCGCCAAATATTTAGCCAATTGCTTCCTAATTAAAGAGTTGTGGGGGTCTTCTTTATTACCGTCAATTAATTGATAAAATCCAGCGAGGGTCTTACCAAATGGAAAAATGGGGCTTAATACTTTGGGCGCAGGGAAATCTTCTTTATAAAAGATGTTTTGAATGTGATTCATTTGCTCTAAATAGGTAAGGGGTATTTTTTCTGAGTAAATCTTAAGAACAATTTTCTGCCCATTTGATAATGAAAATCCAAAAACAACGCCGATGCTTGATTCAATAAAAAGGATCTTTTCAACGGGTGTTTCCTGGTATTGGTTTATTACTTTGTCGATCCAAGGCTGAACCGTGTTGGGATCATCGCTGCCGACAACATCTTTAAAAATGTGGCGTAATTCTTTATCTTTAAAATAAAATTCGAGATATTCTTTCAACATTTTACTTTACTATTAGCTATCACATTTTTTATTTCAACATTATTTCGGTAATACTCTTCCCACTTTACTTTTATGCTTTGTTGCCTGCGCTCGCTCACCCCAGTCGTGTACCAAAGCGTACACTCCTGGGGCTTCGTT
>JBIOEB010000043.1:0-17452 GCA_044445585.1 Candidatus Berkiellales bacterium | reverse complement strand
GTTACATATCCTGCAGCAACCGTATGAACAAATTTCACTTGTGCGACGGGGTTATAAAATAATTCCGAGAAACTGCCAAGCTCCATTCGAAGCGTATCGGTGTTAAAATGCGAGCCAACCGGATATTGCATCCAACCGTTCGCAACCAAGATCCATAAAGCAGACATATTTGCACCAATGGCCACTAACCACGTCACAGCAAGATGCATCGGTTTGCTTAATTTGTCCCACCCAAAGAAAAACAATCCAATAAAAGTGGATTCTAAAAAGAAAGCCATGAAGCCTTCAATGGCCAGTGGCACACCAAAAATATCCCCGACAAAATAGGAATAGTAGGCCCAATTGGTGCCAAACTGAAATTCCATGGTGATCCCAGTTGCCACGCCCATGGCAAAGTTAATACCAAACAACTTGCCCCAAAATTTAGTCATATCTTTGTATATTTCTTTACCGGTTAATACATAAACCGATTCCATTATGGCCAAAATAAAACCAAGCCCTAACGTTAATGGAACGAAAAGAAAATGATAAAGTGCTGTTAAGGCAAATTGTAATCTGGATAATTCTACTAAGGATTCATTTATCATTTAATTTCTCCATCAGAGAGATCATCTGATTGATTAAGATCAAAAGTATTAGCAAAAGACAGAATATAAGAAGAAAGGCCTTTTACTCTTTCTTGCTCTGAAAGGGGTGCCGAAAAAAAAAGCTTCCAAATGCAAATGAGAAGCGATATTTTAATCAACAATACCGTTACAATTTTTTTTCTGAATGAGTTATCTTTCATAATAGAGGTTATAACCCATAGTCGTGGCATTCATTCCATTGTAATCAACTAACCAGAAAATAACACTAGTATTTAAATTATTATTTATTCTAAAAAAACGAGAGCATTATGAGCGGATCACTATTAACACTTGCAGAAAATGTCGGTTCAACCCTTAAGAAAAGAGATTGGAAATTAGCCACAGCTGAATCTTGTACTGGCGGAGGCTTGGCTTATTGGATCACCGCTATTCCAGGGAGTTCGGACTGGTTTGATCGCGGATATGTTACTTACAATGATAAAGCCAAGCAGGAAATGCTAGGAATAAAATTATCTACGCTGGATCAGTTTAGCGCGGTTAGCCAAGAAACCGCATTGGAAATGGCAATCCATGCGCTGTCGCAAAGTAAAGCGCAAGTGAGTATCAGTATCACTGGAGTTGCCGGGCCGACTGGTGGAACACCACAATCACCTGTTGGCACGGTTTGGATTGGGATCGCAAGTGCGGGGGTCAGTGCGGGTGCGGGGGGTCCGGGAGGTCCGGGTGCAAGTCATGCTAAAACCGAAGTGAAGCATTATTTATTTCAAGGGACTCGTGCAGAAATTCGTGAGCAAGCAATAATGGTGGCGCTTGGTAATTTATTAGATTTTATTCAATGAATTGACTAATGTCTGCGGCATCTAGCTCTCTCTCAATTTCTGGATGCCGCGCATAAAGCGCGGCAAGTAGGCACGGAGCTTTCTAACTAGAAATCTCAACCTCATACCCACTATGCCTGCGTATGTTAATCACTCCTTGATCAAACATAAGGTATTGCCCTTTAATTCCTAACAAAGTCCCTTCTATTTCGGGTGTTTTATCAAACGATAATGAAGTAATTTTTTGTGGAAAGGACAAAACAGGGTAAGTAAATCGAGTGATAGACAATGGTTCGTTCAGTTGCACCGCATTTTTGCCAAATTCATTATAAATATCAGCCAAATCAGTTTGCAATTTTTGCTGCAGATCGTTGGCGTGTTGAATTAAATCTACTACCTCTTCCTGCCCCATTAACATCTGCCGCCAATTAGTTTTGTCGGAAATATATTTTCCGATCACACATTCTACCAAACCTGAAATGCGCCGTGTGGGAACGATTAAGAGTGGTAATGCAGCGACTGCACCTTGATCAAGCCAACGAATGGGAAGCTGATTTTGTCGAGTGATCCCAACTTTGATCCCAGAGGTATTGGCCAAATACACCACATGCGGGATCATGCAATGCGTTAATCCCCATTCAGGTTCACGACAAGTTCCTAAATGAAAATGACATCGTTCAGGTTTTAAAATACATAAGTCACTACGAGCGAGTGTTTGCGTGCAAGGAAAACAATAGCCATCTTGATACGATTTTTTGATTGGGCGATCACACCCCATACAGGTGATTTTGTGCGTAAAAGTTAATTTTAGCGTTTTGCCAAGAAAAGGATTG
Organism: Candidatus Berkiellales bacterium; assembly: GCA_044445585.1. Taxonomy (GTDB): domain Bacteria; phylum Pseudomonadota; class Gammaproteobacteria; order Berkiellales; family Berkiellaceae; genus Berkiella. Next base: position 15,214 of record JBIOEB010000043.1, on the reverse strand, counting down.
AGGGGAACTTTTTCGTTTCCCAATGGAAGTTCATAAGTCACTGGCGTTGTCGCGGTGACAACCATTTTTGAAAGTCTTCCACCTGTTTTCACAGATATTTTCTCCGATTAATTCGGGCGGACACAGAGGTCCGCCCCTACAAGGCGAAGCGCTGTAGGGGACGGCCTCTGTGCCGTCCAAAATCCCTCTCGTTCGCTGCGCTCACTTCTCCCTTTTTCAAAGGGAGAGAATATGTGGGCTACGCCCACACAGCAAAGGACCTGTCGCGAAGCGACATAATGTCTCCCTTTGAAAAAGGGAGACCGCGCGTAGCGCAGAGGGATTTTGCTGTGCCGTCCCGTGATGAGTTCAAGGGCGGGCGGACACAGAGGTCCGCCCCTACAACCACTTTGCTTTTAGGCGAGGCGCCCAGCGAACGAAGCCCCAGGAGTGTACGCTTTGGTACACGACTGGGGTGAGAGAGCGCAGGCAACAAAGCATAAAAGTAAATTGGGAAGAGTATTGGGAAGAGTATATATCGTTAATGCTTAGTATTGGTAGTACTACTACTCGACGGTGGGAAATGCCGTTGCGTTTTAAAATTCAGAAAAGCTTTGCCGGTATTTTGAGTCACTTCCACATTGGCCCCAATAATGCAGTTTCTGCCCGTTTCCTTCGCATTATAAAGACCCGCATCTGCTGCACACACCAGTTGATCTACAACAAACGATTTACTCGCGATAGCACTGGCAACGCCAATGCTAATCGTTAGGTGCCCTAATGGCGCGTTTTTATTTGGAAGCTGCAACGCCTCGACTCCCATTCTTAATCTATCGGCAACATACATCGCACCAGAAAGTGACGTATCTGATAAGATCATGGCAAATTCTTCGCCGCCAAAACGCGCGACAAAATCGCCTGCACGATGAGCACCTTGCCTTAACACTTGAGCAATTTGTTGTAAACATTGATCACCACTTTGATGTCCATAGGTATCATTGAGTTTTTTAAAATGATCAATATCTACCATCAACAACGAAATTGATTTACCTTCGCGCTGGGCCATGCGGCTAATTTTTTGCAAATTTTCTTCAAAGGCTCGACGATTGCCTAATCGCGTTAAGGGATCTTTTAATGATAACTCTGATAAAATTTCGTTACTGGCTAACAATTTTTCATTGACTTCACGTAATTGATTGCCAAAATCAATTAAATTTTCACGCATCGCAACCAATCTGCGCATGGCATGAATTTTAGCGCGTAACACCACTGGCGAAACAGGCTTCGTTAAATAATCATCACCACCCGATTCTATTCCTTTAACAATACTTTTATCATCGACATAACTGCTCACAAAAATAACCGGCGTCCATTGAGAAAAGTGAGTACAAGATTGTCTTAATGCACGGGTCGCTTGATAACCATCCATCTCGGGCATATCAACATCCATCAAAACTAATTCTGGTTGGTGTTCAATAAATTGCTCGATGGCTTGGATGCCATTTTCGGCGAAAATAGGTTGATGACCCATTTTTTGCAGATATCCCCCTAACAGTTGACGATTAGTCAGTGAGTCATCGCAAACGAGCACTTTCATGCTTTACTCCAACCATTTTGAATTATTTTACGTTTGACATAATCTCCAGGCGCTTCTTGGATGACCGGTAATTCACCCTCACCAGGTATTCTTGCGTTGCAATTTTCGCCAGAATACTGCGCTAACCAATTTAACCAATGATTCCACCACGATCCTTTTTCTTGTAAAGAATTGGCTAGCCACTCACTACTGCTGACGTATAATTTGTCATCATTTTTTCCATAATTAAACTGATATTTTTGTTGCAGAGGTGAATTAATCACACCCGCAATATGTCCTGAGCCTGCTAACACAAAGGTGACTGGGCCGCCTAATAATTTTGCGCCATCAAAAGTCGATGGCCAAGGGGCAATATGATCTTGCTCTGCCGACAAAAAATAACTCGGAATATCAACTTGTGTTAAATCTATTTTGGTATTATCAATGATCAACTCAGCCAATGATAATTTGTTGTTTAAATACAATTCGCGCAAATAAAAGCTATGCATTTTTTCCGGCATATTGGTAGAGTCACAATTCCAATATAATAAGTCAAAGGGGAAAGGCGTTTTGCCACAAAGATAATTATTAATATAATAAGACCATAACAAATCATTGGCTCGCAGAAAATTAAAGGTTGTCATCAATAAACGACCATCCAAATATCCTTCCATTTTCATGCGCTTTTCTAAGGTTGAAATTTGCTCTTCATCAATTAACGCTTCAATCTCACCCGGTTCGCTAAAATCGAGCAGTGTTGTTAAAAAGGTGGCGCTTTTTATGCGATGATCATTTCGTGCTTTCATTAAACCTAGCGCTGTTGCTAATAAAGTACCCCCAATGCAAAATCCTAGGGCATTTACCGTAGTTTCGTTGGTGGCTTGTTGAATGGCATCGAGCGCTGCAAAAATCCCTTCAAAAATATAATCTTCAAAAGTGGTATTGCGATAGCTTTCATCTGGGTTGACCCAGGATATCATAAATACCGTATATCCTTGATCAATTACCCATTTCACCAACGAATTTTTTTCTTTCAAATCTAATATATAATATTTATTGATCCAAGGTGGTACAATCAAAAGTGGTCGTTGATAAACTTTATCGGTGGTGGGTTGATATTGAATTAACTGCATTAATCGATTTTGAAAAATCACCTTTCCTGGAGTTACCGCTAAATTTTTCCCAATCTCAAAGGCATTCATTTCTGTCATTTTGATATTCCAATGACCTTGCCCGCGCAAAATATCTTCTAAGTAGTTTCTAAAACCAATGGCTAAATTTTCCCCTTTCGATACTAAGGTATGGCGGATCACTTCGGGATTAGTAAAAATAAAATTGGTGGGTGCTAAGGCATCGAGACAAGAGCCGGTAAAAAAATTAACTTGCTTAGTGATTCTGGGACTTTCGCTTGGGTGATGCTTCACAAAATCTAAAACATGTTGAACTGTTAATAAATACATTTGTTGGTAAAAATAAAAGAGCGGCTTTTCATGCCAATCGATAGCATTAAATCTTTTGTCCTCTTGATCGGGTTTGATGAAAGGTTCAACGTCTTTCCCTTTGACAACTTCTTGAAAATGAACAATAAATTGCATCGCTTCCTGCCAGTACTTAAGCTGTGCCCCCCATAATTTTTCAGGTTTACATGCCAACTCGTTGAGCCATTTACCATAAATATTGCCAACGTTTAATAAGTCTTGGAAGTTGATATCAGGCCCTTTATTGTAGTTATTAATGATGTCTAAGGTGGCTTGTTGCAAATCTTTAATAAAAATCTTTGAATCCTCATGAAGATATTCATAAGAAACGGAAGGAGTTGGATCTTGGGGGTTGGACATCATAGCGATTTTTACCAAATTCAATAACTAACTTTTATAGTTTAGACCAACCCCTGCGGTGATGTTTTCGTAGCCTATTCCTCTTGACCCCCACCTGGTTTAAATTTACTCGGTTTAGGTGGTGGTATGGGTGGCGTCGCTTTAGATCTTGGTGTGGTTTGTGTTTGCTGTGGTTGAGTTTGTCTGTAACTTCCCACTAAAGCGTCTTTACGCGTTGATTGCTTTTCTGTAGGAGATAGCTTCAGCTTTTGTTTAAGAATTGCTGCCATATCATCCTTAACTTCTTTTTTAGCTTTATCTTCAAAAGGAAGATTTTCAATTATTTTATTGATAATACTGTTTACTTTCATTTTTTCTTGAGTACGGAAAGTCCCAAACAATTTCATCCATTTATCTTTTAAAACCGCTTCGTAGTCATTATAAGTAATTTTTTCATCTTCGTCTTTATTAGATAACATGCGACCAACTACAAGACCAAATTCTTTCAAGAACTCTTTGTTGCTCTCATCATCTATCTCAGGTAAATATTGTTCGATAAGTTGATCTATTTTTTGTTTGCTCTCTTCGATAGTCATAAATTTACTCTCCTAAGTTTCCTATCTGTTAGCTTCGAGGTAATTTTGAAACTTTTTCTTTAACTATGTTTTTGTGTTCTTCTCTTGGAAACCATATAATCTGCTTTATCGTGCAACATCACATAACTAAAAAATACATCATTATTCTATAATCAATATACTATTTTAATTTAAAAGACAACAACGGGTGCAAGTCCCCTTTGTTTTTTCGAAAAAGTCTCAAGATTCGGATATTTATGAAAAACTATTCAGCAATGCTCCAAAGTAAATTGACAACCATTATCTGCTCCCCTTCCTTTATCGGCATTTTGCTTATTTTTTCGGCTGTTTTGGCTTTAATCTTTGCAAATTCACCTTTAGCGAATTGGTATCAAGATCTCATTCAGTCCGAGGTTTATCTAGGGATAAGTGCATGGAAAATATCTAAACCACTTTTGCTTTGGATTAATGATGGCTTAATGGCTGTATTTTTTTTGGTGATCGGCTTAGAAATAAAACGAGAGATCTTAGAAGGACAATTATCCAAAATATCACAAGTGATATTACCAGCCTTTGGAGCTCTTGGCGGCGTCATTGTTCCTGCGGCAATTTATTATTGGTTTAATTATCATGATGCTGCGGCGATGACAGGATGGGCCATTCCCACTGCCACTGACATTGCTTTTGCACTCGGTATTTTATCGTTGCTTGGTTCAAGAGTGCCTCCCAGTTTAAAAATATTTTTGATGGCGGTAGCAATTTTTGATGACTTTGCAGCGATTGTCATTATTGCGATTTTTTATACGAGTGAATTGTCTTTTTTGTCATTAACACTCGCCAGCATTGCCATTGTGTTACTGATTATTTGCAATGTGATGAAGGTAATGCATAAATCAGTTTATCTGCTTATTGGCTTTTTATTGTGGACTTTTGTTTTAAAATCGGGCGTGCATGCTACCTTAGCTGGCGTGATATTAGCCTTTACCATTCCTTTAAAAAGTACTAACCCTGTTTCGCCCTTAAATGAAATAGAACACTATTTACATCCTTGGGTGAATTATTTTATTTTGCCTTTATTTGCTTTTGCCAATGCTGGGATCCACTTTGGCGACACGACGTTGGCAGATTTCACCAGCCCTTTAACGTTGGGGATCGCCTTTGGATTATTTTTCGGAAAACAACTTGGTATTTTTATTCCAACTTTTCTGTTGGTAAAATGCAAATTAGCAACGATGCCGGCACAAACCAATTGGCAACATATTTATGGTGTTGCGATTTTAAGCGGTATAGGTTTTACCATGAGTTTATTTATTAGCACATTGGCCTTTGAGGATACGATTAATTATATTGTCAATAGCCGCTTGGGGATTTTTATTGGGACATTATTATCGGCTATTGTTGGATATGTCCTGCTGAGGAACGCAGCAAGCAACAACAAGTAGGATAAGCATTTACCGACGGGACGGCACAGAGGCCGTCCCCTTCAACTCGCTGTAAAGGAAAGTGCCGTCCCATCGTAGTGTGAATTTTGGTCGGGGCGAGAGGATTTGAACCTCCGACCACATGCACCCCATACATGTGCGCTACCAGGCTGCGCTACGCCCCGTGTTTAGGGAAGCTATTTTACAAAAAAACGGGCTGTAATGAAAGTTCTCTCGGCGGAAGGGACATGGGAAAGTTAGTCGAAACGGATTTAAGCTTACTCCCCTCACTCGGATCCAGCATCCGACTCAGGCACGCCTTGATATCCTTCGGTTCTATCTTTTAGCTTTTGGCCGGGTTTAAAGGTCACGACTCGACGCGCGCTGATCGGCACATCTTGCCCGGTTTTGGGGTTTCTTCCGGGGCGCTCTTTTTTATCTCGCAATTCAAATTTTCCAAATCCGGATATTTTAACTGAGTCGCCTTTCTCTAAGGCATGTTTTATTTCTTCAAACAACTGCTCGACAATTTCTTTAGCATCCCGTTTATTGATCGCCAAAGAGGTAATCAGAGATTCAGAAATTTCTGCTTTGGTTAAAGCCATGGATCAGTCCCTCAATTTAGCATTAAATTCCCTTTCTAATCCTGCAATAATCGTTTGCATGAGGCTATCTACCTCATCATCTACTAGAGTGCGCGATGGATGTTGTAAAATCAACCCCAGCGCGACACTTTTGCTGCCTGGTTCAATTCCTTTACCGGTGTAAACATCAAAAACCGTCAAATCATTTAATAAAGATCCCGCATTGTTCCGGATAAATTGGGTTAATTTGCTACTTGGCAAAGTAAAATCAACGATCACCGCAATATCTCGGCGAATATCGGGAAACCGCGAAGGCCGCGCAAAAATCGGGAGAGGTGTCTTGCTTAAAATTGCCAATTGCAATTCAAAAAGAAAGATTGGCCCGTCTAATTCAAGTTGTTTTTGAATTTTTGGATGTAAACTGCCTAAAATACCAATATTTTCTCCCTGCCATGTGATAACCGCACATTGTCCAGGATGACAAGCCGAATGCTCTGCTGGCGTAAAATCGAGTGCTTCTGATTGGCCAAGAAGTTGCCAAAGACTTTCAATATCATGCTTGACATCAAAAAAATCTGCAGCGCGTGTTTGGGCTCCCCATTGTTCATCGGCCACTTGCCCACAGACTAAACCACTCATCACATTATCTTGAATTAATTGTTCACCATTTTTTTGAAAACGCATTCCCGTTTCAAAAATCTTTAAACGAGACTGCTGACGATATTGATTAAATTTTAAAGCATTTAATAAGCCTGGCCACAGGCTTAATCGCATCACATTCATGTCTGCCGAAATCGGATTAACTAGTTCTAATACTTCACGGTGAGGAAACAATAATTGTTGTAAAGATTGATCGACAAAACTATAGGTAATTGCCTCGTGATATCCCAGATCCACACACGCACGTTTAAAACGTTCCAGCGGCACTTTATTTTGCGCAATTTCAGTAAACTGCAAATGCGTCACTGGCATGCTATTGGGAATATTATTGTATCCAAACACACGAACGACTTCTTCGATTAAATCAATTTCGGTTGTGATATCGCCACGATACGAAGGCGGCGTGATCTGCCAAGAATGATCGCTATTTTTTTTAAGTAAACACCCTAATTGCTGCAAAATATTTTCGCAATCATTGATGGGAACAGCATGGCCTAATAATTTTTTAAGCCTTTCATAACGCAACGTGATCGTTTCTACTTTAGGTAAAGCAGACGCTACGACGACTTCAGTCAACGGACCAAATTCACCCCCACAAATTTCTTGGATCAATGCACTGGCACGATCGATGGCTTGAATTTGAATAGCGGGATCCACGCCACGCTCAAAACGAAAAGAGGAATCGGTATGTAAACCATAACGACGCGCTTTGCCATAAATCATATGCGGCATAAACAGCGCGCTTTCTAAAAATATATTTTGGGTATTTTCACTGACGGCACACTCTTGCCCGCCCATAATGCCTGCAAGTGCTAAGGCTTGTTGTTGATCGGCGATCACTAAGGTGGCTTCATCTAGGATCACCTCTTGGCCATTTAATAAGGTAATTTTTTCTGCGGCTTGTGCTTGCCGCACCACCACTGGCGCATGAAGTTTATCGGCATCAAACGCATGCATGGGTTGCCCCATTTCTAACATGACATAATTTAAAATATCCACCACCGGATGAATGCAATTGATATCACTTTTTTGTAAACGTTCAGCCAACCAATTTGGCGTGGTGGCGGTACGGATCCCTTTTACGAGTCTACCGACATATCTTGGACAAGATTCTGGCGCTTTTATTTCAACGATTAATTTTTCGGAATTTTTTGGTGCAACTTTAGCTTCGGGTTGCGAAGTCACTTGGCAGCCTGTTAATACGGCAATTTCACGCGCTAACCCTTTGACACTCAAACAATCGCCCCGATTAGGGGTTAAATTAAATTCAATAACCAGATCCCCATCGACGGATCCAATCCCCTCAACTTCAAGGCCTGCCATGGTGAGTTTATCGGATAATTGTTGTGAGGTAAGAGGCGGATTGACCCAATCGCGCAGCCATTTATCGCTTAATTTCACTTAAACTCCGTTAAATTGCTTAAGGATACGAAGATCATTTTCATAAAAGATCCGAAGATCATCCACTTCGTAACGTAACATGGCGACTCTTTCAACGCCTAATCCAAAGGCAAAGCCAGTGTAGCGCTCAGGATCAATATTGCCATATTCTAAAACGCGGGGATGAACCATCCCACAACCTAAAATTTCTAGCCAACCCGAATATTTGCAGATCCGACAGCCTTTTCCTTGGCATTTTACACAAGCAATATCCACTTCGGCCGATGGCTCGGTAAAAGGAAAATACGACGGGCGAAAACGCGTTGCCACTTCTATTTCAAAATAGGCTGATAAAAATGCCGTTAAAACGCCTTTTAAATCGGCAAAGGTAATATGTTCATCCACCAATAAGCCTTCAATCTGGTGAAACATTGGCGTATGGGTGAGATCTGAATCGCAACGATAAACACGCCCCGATGCGATGACTCGTAACGGCGGCTTTTGTTTTTCCATCACCCGAATTTGCACCGGCGAAGTATGTGTGCGCAGTAAAGTCCCATCAGGAAAATAAAAAGTATCATGCATTGCGCGCGCCGGATGATGCGCAGGAATATTCAACGCTTCGAAATTATAGTATTCGGTTTCAACTTCGGGGCCTTCAGCCATCGTAAAGCCCAATTGTGAAAAAAGCTGACAAATTCGCTCATTCGTGAGTGTGATCGGATGCAAAGTTCCCACCGCGATACCACGCCCAGGTAAAGTGACATCCATTTGCTCTTGGCTTAAGCGTTTAGTCAGGGTGAGTTGATCAATTTCTTGTTTGCGCTGTGATAAGCTTTCTTGGATATTATCTTTAGCTTCATTGATAATTTTGCCGACTTCTTTACGTTCATCGGGTGGTAAGTTTTTGAGATTTTTTAACTGCTCGGTGAGATGTCCTTTTTTTCCTAAATAATGGATCCGAACTTTTTCAAGATCATCCATCTCATTGGCAGCACGAATGGCTTCTTGTGCTGCAGCAATGAGCTTAAGTAATTCATCCATGAGTAATCTTTATGCAGCTAGCGCTGCTTTGGCTCGCTCGGCAATCGCAGCAAAAGCAGGCTTATCGTAAACGGCCAACTCTGCCAATATTTTGCGATCCACTTCGATATTTGCAATTTTCATGCCCGCCACGAAACGGCTATAAGAAAGGCCACATTCGCGTGCACCGGCGTTAATTCGCACGATCCATAAGGATCGAAACTGGCGTTTTCGTTGCTTTCGATCACGATAAGCATATTGTCCGGCACGTTGTACGGCTTGTTTGGCCGTTTTATAACAGCGACTACGCGCCCCATAATAACCGCTTGCCGCTTTTAATACTTTTTTATGACGTCTACGTACAGTAACGCCACGTTTTACTCTTGCCATGATAATCTCCTAAGAACATATTCATTCCACTTCTAAGACGGGACGGCACAGAGGCCGTCCCCTACAACAACAGAACGGCACAGAGGCCGTCCCCCCGCTGCGCTCTTTTTTTGTATGCTGCGCGAACACGCCGAATTAATTGTTGGGTAACATACGATGCACTAATTTAGCATCACAATCTTTCATGACACCGCTTTTTCTTGCACCACGAACCCTCTTGGTGGTTTGCTTAGTCTTAATGTGGTTGCGATTAGCACGACGAAAACGAACCTTGCCGGTGCCAGTGATTTTAAATCGCTTAGCCGCGCCTCGGTTGGTTTTTAATTTTACTTTTTTAACTTTAGTCTTCATTTTCTGACTCCGCATTTTAAATTATTTACTGTCTGCGTTCGCTAAAAAAACGCTCTTTTTATTTTTTAGGAGAGATCACCATCACCAATTGCCGACCTTCGAGTTTTGGCTCTTGATCGACTACGCCAACACCACTGATGTCGGCTTTAATGCGATCTAAAAGGCGGCTTCCCAATTCTTTGTGGGTAATTTCACGCCCTTTAAAGCGAATGGTAACTTTGACTTTGTCTCCCTCTTCTAAGAAACCAACAAGGTTGCGTAGTTTTACCTCGTAGTCTCCTTTGTCCGTTACCGGACGAAACTTTATTTCTTTTAATTTTTGTATTTTTTGTTTCTTTTTTGTTTTCTTTTCATCAAACAAAAATTTGCCAAAATCCATGATGCGAACAACGGGGGGATCAGCATTGGGCGACACTTCGACTAAGTCAAACCCAAGCATCTCTGCTTTACGCTGAGCTTCTCGTTTACTCATGATCCCGGTATGTGTTCCCGGACCTAAGATACTCCCCTCCAGTTTATTTTCTGGATCAACTAGTCGCACCATTTGCGCGGTTATTGCATCATTGACACGTATCCGCGGCTTTTTAGTTATATTGTTAATAGTCGTATTCCTCCGTTTTTATTCTTCCCATTTTGACGCCCCTGTTGGTCATTACGAGGATCGTCGTTGAACAAATCAAACCGGCTTTACCACACTCAAAGCCTTTAGCTCACACTCTGATTTAAGTTTTGTTTCAAACTCTGCCTGGGTCATATTGCCTAAATCGGCTCCTTCACGCGTTCTCACACTAAAGTTGCCCTGCTCTACTTCTCTATCGCCAACAACTAATAGATAAGGTACACGTTGAATAGTATGCTCGCGAATTTTAAACCCAATCTTCTCGTTTCTCAAGTCAGTAGCAGCCCTAAACCCCTTTGTTTTCAAAAAGGCGGCTATTTGTTCGGCATAATCGGCCTGGCGATCGGTAATATTCATGACAACGGCCTGCACCGGCGCTAGCCAGGTTGGGAAATTTCCTGCATGCTCCTCAATCAAAATCCCAACAAAACGCTCGACCGAACCTAATATAGCGCGATGTAACATCACGGGGATCTGCTTAGTGCCATCCTCAGCCACATATTCAGCGCCTAACCTTCCTGGCATTGAAAAGTCAACTTGCATGGTACCACACTGCCACACTCGACCCATGCAATCCCGCAACGAAAATTCAATTTTGGGTCCATAAAAAGCCCCTTCGCCTGGGTGTAATTCATAAGTGATCCCTTTGGACTCTAAAGATAACGCCAATGCTTGTTCGGCTTTATCCCAACTTTCATCAGAGCCAACCCGCGGCTCTGGGCGCGTGGCTAACTTGATAATAATGTCCTTAAAGCCCAGATCGGCATAGGCCAAATACAACAGATCAATAAACGCGGAAACTTCTTCTTGAATTTGATCTTCCGTACAAAAGATATGTGCATCGTCTTGCACAAAATTGCGGGTACGCATAATGCCATGCAATGCCCCAGAAGGTTCATAACGATAACACGATCCAAACTCTGCCAATCGGATCGGTAATTCACGGTAACTTCGTAACCCTTGATTAAAAATTTGAATATGGCATGGGCAATTCATCGGTTTAATCGCAAAGTTTCTTTCTTCAGCAGTCACCGTAAACATGTTTTGACCAAACATTTGCCAGTGGCCAGATTTTTCCCATAAACTTAAATCCACCACTTGCGGCGTGTTGACTTCTTGATATCCTGCAAGCGTGATTAATTTTCGAATATATTGAACGATTTGTTGATAAATAATCCAACCTTTAGCATGCCAAAAAATCATGCCAGGCGCTTCATCTTGCATATGAAACAACGAGAATTTTTTAGCTAATTTGCGATGATCGCGTTTTTCGGCTTCTTCAAGTCGAAATAAATAAGCATCAAGCGCTTTTTTATTGGGCCAAGCAGTGCCATAAATGCGTTGTAACATTTCGTTTTTTGAATCGCCGCGCCAATAAGCACCCGCGACTTTCAATAATTTAAACGCTTTAATTTTTCCGGTGCTAGGCACATGCGGGCCACGACATAAATCGACAAAATCCCCTTCTTGGTAAAAGGTAAGCATTTCATTTTCGGGAATGCTCTCGATAATTTCGACTTTATAGTGTTCCCCTTTTTGCAAAAATTTAGCGATGGCATCTTGGCGCGAAATAACCTGACGACTCACTGGTAAATCGGCTTTGGCTAATTCAGCCATTTTTGCTTCAATTAAGCTTAAGTCTTCCGTCGTAAAAGGGCGATGAAAAGCAAAATCGTAAAAAAAACCATCTTCGATCACCGGACCAATGGTAACTTGTGCATCGGGGTAAATGGCTTGCACGGCATGAGCTAATAAATGCGCACAAGAATGGCGTATTACTTCGAGGCCTTCTTTGTCATTTTCAGTTAACACAACAAGTTGGGCATCTTCCTCGATGATATAGGAAGTATCGACTTCTTTTCCATTTACTTTGGCTGCAAGCGCTGCATTTGCCAGCCCTTTGCCAATACTTTCTGTTACTTGTTGCACTGAAACGGCATGATCAAAATGCTTTTGGCTGCCATCTGGTAATGTCACGATAGGCATGCATACCTCTTTCCTAGGTTTTTATTCAAAAAATGCTAAGCATCATTAAAGGGTTCTTTACTAAATAAAGAACAACTTCAAGTGGGAGCGGTATAGAGCATACGAAAAAAACCGTGAAATGACAAAGGTGAAGGAATAATTAAAAGCATCCGAAGTGAAAGAAAACCATTAAAATCCAGATGGGTAACTGAAAATTGCCGTAAAAACCACCAAAACGTATCGATAAGTTGCCCTTTTCTAGCACAGTTTCTTTGCCGAGTTTATTTAATATGTAAATACTCCTATGTTAATCTAATTCGCGCATACCACCATTAAGACAGCAAATTAACATTAACAGGATGAGGCTATGAAAGGTTGGCTAGGCATAGGAACAAAGGAAGTACAGGAAGCAAAGGAAGCAAAGGAAGCAAAAGAAGCAAAGGAAGAAGAAGAAAGCGCAGGATCTGATAGCCCTCTTAGTCGCAGATTTCATGAATACGTTCGCACTGCCAAAGATAGCTTAGACTTTGTCAAAAAAGCATGGAATGACGCCGAAATTCTTAATGACATTACTTATGTTACATTCCACTACATTCAATATGCACATCTTGTCAAAAAAATTCCAGTTAAAGATAGCCGCAGCGTAGTACATCAACGAACTGCTCTAGGACTGCTAGCAGACGAAGCTGCTCAAGGGCGTGTAGCAGCCTTTTCACTAGTCTGGGAAAAATACTCTGATCGTTTCACTCTGAGGCACACAACGCTTATTTTTGATTCATTACTTGCTGCTGCAAAGCGCCGGCCTCACATACTTATCGCTGTGATAACCCATTTTAGAGATCAAATTACCACTGCTGATACGAAGTTCATTCATGGCATGATATGGCTTTTACAAGAAGTATCTTCTTTAACAGATCTTGAATCGGTATGGGAAATATTCGTTAACATTTTAAAGAAGACAGGAAAAACCCAATCTTTTCTTGAACAAGAAAAAAAGGATCATTATTCAAACATCATTAAGATGATGCTCAACTTCGCAAAAAATGCAATTAACGGGAAGAGTAAATTATTTTTTTCGGCTGTAGAACTTTTTGGGTTAGAGTGTTTTGATCACACTTTTCGAGGCTCAGCCATTCTTCCAGACTTTTACACCCGTAAAATCCAAGCAGATAAACGTGCATTAATTCATCAATTATTAGTACATGGCCTTAATGGTTTTCCGCAGCCTCTTGACTACGTTCTTGAGAACACGCAAAGGCGTTGGGTACCAATTGTGACAGAGGCTATAAATGAAAAATTCAAAAAAATAGAGGACGTATATCAATTATTAGTAGATTGCCTTAATGGTTTCCCGGAGCCTCTTGATTACGCTCTTGAAAAAACGCAAGGGCGTTTGATGCCAATTGTGATAGAGGTTATAAGGGAAAAATTCAAAATAGAGGACGTATATCAATCATTTAACAAAGTTCAACGCCCAAATGAGAAACTGCAACATTGGTGGCGGTTCATGGTTGCTTTATTAGACACCGGCCAACAAATGCGGTTTGAAGCCCAAAAGCATGTCAGAGAAGCGAAACATGATTTCTATTTCTATGAGGGATTCTTTGATATTTTAATCGATTTATTTTCAAGAGGGATCAGAGAGCCTTTTATTAATTACTGTAATGCCTATAAAGAACATTTTCAGCGTAGAGATCCTGGTCCTGACCACATCAACCTTGTTTTTATAGATCTTTTAACTGATGCTTGGAAAATAACAGATGAAAATAGACGTAAAGATGCTATCAAAATCATCACGTATTTCTGTTTGTTTAATTCATTTCCAGAGCGCCATGATGAAAGAGTGGAAACTTTTCTTGAACAAGTTACAACAAATCCCGATTATGTTTCAGGGTATCGTCACGAATTTATTGCCTTGAAACAACAAATGACTGAGAAAGAACAGGAAGAACAGGAAGAGCAGGAGGAACAGGAGGAACAGGAAGAGCAGGAGGAACTGGGGGAACTGGAGGGGCAGGAAGAACAGGAAAGACAGGAAGAACAGGAGGAACAGGAGGAACAGGAGGGGCAGGAAGAACTGGAGGGGCAGGAAGAACAGAAAGAACAGGAAGAGCAGGAAGAACAGGAAGAGCAGGAGGAACAGGAAGAGCAGGAGGAACAGCTCATACAACGAACCGCATTGCTTTGGTTGGGGCCAAGTGTTGCTGCAAAATCACCTGAAGATCAAACAAAAGATCAAGCAGATGATCAACCAGAAGATCACACAGAAAACCACACAGAAGATCACACAGAAGATCGCACAAAAGAAGGGAAAGAGAAAAAGTGGGGAAAGAGGTGATAAAAGCGACAGAAACGCAAGAAGAAACGAAAGAAGAAATGAAAGAAGAAATGAAAGAAGAGACGAAAGAAGAGACGAAAGAAAGTAAAGTTTAGTCTTGTCCACTAAACCATTTCTGAGAAGAGAAGTGAAGTGAAGGCAAGAGAAGGGTAAGGTGTTTAAAAAACAACTACGCAGTAAGCTTCAAGTTGATCAGCCTGCAAGGTGTTTGTCAAAAAAAATTTTGCTCAATGAGCCGTAAAACAAGCTGACCAGAATTTTGCCAGCCTGAAGATTCTTTCTATTTTCCTCATTGAGCAAAATTTTTTTCTCGACAAACCACCTTGCTTTTAAGACCGCGGGAGAGTGTGTTCATTGAACTGTGTTAGTCTGAAGTAAAATAGCCGTAGCAGTCGCCAAGGTAGTGGCCTAGGAAATTAGCCCCACGTAAAGGCGCTTCTTAGCGCCGATACGTGGGGATGGGATACACAAAAAAATCTCAAGCTGCGGTAGCAGCGCAGGAAAACCTACGCTGCTACCGCAGCTTGGTGTTGGGG
>JBIOEB010000042.1:0-17746 GCA_044445585.1 Candidatus Berkiellales bacterium | reverse complement strand
TCCAAAGGGGGAGAATCGCGATTCTCCCCCTTTGGTGCAAGCGCGGATTCATTCCGCGCGAAGCATACAAACAAGATATACCGCTCGTGTTTGAATTCGAAAAAATCGCATCTTCAAGTACGAGCGGTATATACTGCCTACACTTTGTTCCGTCATTGCGACCCAGAGCGAAGCGAAGGGGAAGCAATCCAGTCTTTTTCAAGATATTTTTGGATTGCTTTGCCGCGCTTCGCTCGCAACCGAAGCCTCCTCGCAATGACGGAGGAACACAGCTACTTTTTAACTGCAGCTGGTATATTTTTTATCAATGTATTGTTTAACAATCTCAATAAATTCTTCTGCAATATTATTTCCGCGTAATATTTTAAATTTTTTACCATCCACAAACACCGGCGCAGCAGGTGCTTCGCCTGTTCCTGGCAAACTGATCCCAATATCGGAGTGTTTGCTTTCGCCAGGTCCATTTACCACGCACCCCATCACCGCTAATTTGAGATTTTCTACTCCTGGATATTGCTTGCGCCAAGTGGGCATATTTTCGCGGATCGTTTGTTGAATGGTTTGAGCAAGCTCTTGGAAAAATTGACTCGTGGTGCGCCCGCACCCTGGGCAAGCGGCTACCATCGGCGCAAAGGCGCGTAGCTCTAAGCTTTGTAAAATTTCCTGACATACTTGGACTTCTTTGGTGCGATCGCCACCAGGCTCTGGCGTCAGTGAGGCGCGGATGGTATCTCCGATGCCTTGTTGCAATAAATAACTTAAGGCAGCAGTGGTGGCAACGATGCCTTTGCTACCCATCCCTGCTTCAGTCAACCCTAAATGCAATGCATAACGACTGCGCTGTGCTAATTCAGTATAAATTGCAATGAGTTCTGGCACTTTACTCACTTTACAAGCGAGCACGATTTGATTTTTAGCCATTCCCAATTTTTCGGCTTGTGCTGCGCTGGTAAGTGCAGAAACAACCAGCGCTTCTTGCAACACTTCATTAGCAGATTTTGGCGAGTTTTGTTTGGCATTTTCATCCATCATTTTAACCACCAAACTTTGATCAAGACTGCCCCAATTCACGCCAATTCTAATGGGTTTATGATTGCTAAGTGCGATGTTAATCATGGTTGAAAAATTAACATCATGCTTATCGCCAAAGCCTACATTGCCAGGATTTATTCGATATTTTGCTAACGCAGCAGCACATTCAGGAAATTCGGTTAATAATTGATGGCCTATATAATGAAAATCACCAATCAACAAAGGCTCGTCCCAACCCAGTTGAATTAATCGATCGAAAATGTGTGGAACCGCTTTGGCAGCACTTTGATTGTTTACCGTGATGCGAACTAATTCGGCACCTGCTTGCCATAATTGATAACATTGATCTGCTGTGGCTTTAATATCTGCTGTATCGGTATTCGTCATGGCTTGTACCACAATCGGTGCACCGCCACCGATGGTTACCTTCCCAATCTGAACAGGGACCGTGATATGACGTTGAGGCATGTATGAGCTCCGTAGTTGGGAAGGCACAGAGGCCGTCACCAACAGCAAACTAACTGACAATGATTATAATACCAAGCCTTCAAACTAAAGCATGCTAGCATACCAGCCGACAATTTCGATAGCACTTATTAATAATTTTTCAAGATAAGGTTCACCCATCCAGGGCATTAATATGCATAATATCCATGAGAAAGGTAATGAGAGTACTTTTATCGGCGACATGATCCCGGAAGAAGAAATTGATCCCCCTGCTGATTTAATAGAACAATATTACCGCGATATACGTCAATCTCCGCTTCTCAGCAAAGAACAAGAAATTGAATATGCTAGGCGTTTACAAAAGGGTGACGGGGAAGCACGTCAGAAAATGATACAATCTAATTTAAGATTAGTGGTGAAAATTGCTAAACGATACATGAAAAGCGGTATGCCTTTGTTAGATTTAATCGAAGAAGGTAATTTAGGCTTGATGCGCGCAGTCGAAAAATTTGATCCCGAAAAAGGATTTCGGTTTTCTACTTATGGTGCATGGTGGATCCAACAAAACATCGAACGGGCTATTATGAATCAATCCCGAACGGTTCGAGTACCCGTGCATGTGGTAAAACAACTCAATACTTGTCTTCGAAAGAGCAGAGAATTAACCAAAACATTAGATTATGAACCTCGCGCCAATGATATTGCACAAGCAATGCAATGCTCTTGTGACGAAGTAGAGCGCATGTTAATGTTCAACGAAAAAACAATATCCGCAGATAGCAGTTTTTCAAATTCCTTGGATGTTCCGTTGCTTGACATTCTGCCTGATCACCAGGTTCGAGATCCGCTCGATTTATCCGTTTCTTTAGATTTAAAGAAACATATGGATCGATGGCTGAATCATCTAGCGCCTAAATTACGCGAAGTGCTTATTCGACGATATGGATTACAAGGTCATGATGCCATTACCTTGGACCAAACCGGATCGGAAATCGGCTTAACGCGTGAACGCGTGCGGCAATTGCAGGTTGAAGCGCTCAAACAGCTGAAAAAGCTCATTGAGGATGATGGGGAAAATAAAAATACTTTATTAAATTAAAGGCCCTAGTTTCATTGCAAAATCTAGCATACTATGTTCCTTGTAAATCGTTTATCAGATCAAGTGGACCATGGACACTCAGCTAGTTTTATCTCTAACAATATTTTCCAGCGTTATACTCGGTTTATTTTGGCAACATCGATTGCATGTCAAAGCCGAGAAAGCCCTTAAAAACGAATTGCAACAAATCAAAGAAAGGTTATATTCGACCGTTTTAGAAAATCAAAAACTGCTCACAGATTCCTTAAATCAATTTTCGCAACACTCACTGCAAATGCATCAACAAGGATTACTGAATTTACAAACTACGTTGCGCGAAAATTTTCTTGCTCTGGATAAACAAATCAATGATATTTTGGTGCGCACTACCGCTCAACTTTCTGATCGGTTTGATAAATTAAATGAATCTACCCAACAACAATTACTTAAAATCAGCGAGGCCGTTGAAATCCGTTTGGCGAAAGGCTTTGAAAAAACTAACGAAACCTTTACCAATATTATTTTGCGACTCGCCATCATCGATGATGCCCAAAAGAAGATAACCGATTTATCGCAAAATGTGGTCAGTTTACAACAAATTTTATCCGATAAGCGCTCGCGGGGTGCTTTTGGCGAAGTGCAATTAAATAATTTACTGCAAAATGTATTGCCTCCTAACAGTTATTATCTGCAACATACTTTATCGAATGGTGCGCGTGCCGATTGCCTTTTACTATTACCCGAACCCACCGGTAAAATTGTCATTGATGCTAAATTTCCTTTAGAAAATTTTAAAAAATACATGGACGAAACCAATGATGAGCACAGCCGCTTAACAGCAAAGCAACAATTTAAAATAGATATTCGTAAACACATTCAAGATATCCATCAAAAATATATTCTTCCTGGCGAAACCAGCGAAGGTGCGTTAATGTTTATTCCAGCCGAAGCGGTATTTGCCGAAATTCATGCGCATCATCCCGATCTCGTTGAGATTGCCTGGCAATCTAAAGTGTGGCTGGCTTCCCCTTCTACCATGATGGCCATTTTAACCACGGCGTGTGCAGTCCTAAAAGATTCTGCGACTCGGCAGCAAATTCATATTATTCAGGAACATTTACGGCTCCTCGCTCAAGATTTTACTCGTTTTGAAAAACGAATGGATAATTTATCTAGGCATTTACAACAAGCCAATGAAGATGCTGAAGAAGTGCATACGTCTGCTCAAAAAATCACTAAACGTTTCAATCAAATTGAAAAAGTGGAATTAGCGCCATTGGCGCTTCCTGAAGCTGAGCCGAGTATTGAGTCGGCTGATTGAATGCCCGGGTACCATAAACTATACTTTATTTGATCGTCTACTCCATGTTATTCCAGTCATAAAGGAAAACTCTTGCCAATGATGCAAAAAATGAAGCAACGCTTCTTTGAATGGATCACAAAAGAGGAGCCCAATACTGACGTTCCTTTATACGATTTTGAACGGATCCGTTATGAAGTTAGGCCCTGTGATGTGCTTCTAATCGAAGGCCGGTCTCGCGTCAGTGAAGTCATCAAGCAAATTACTCAAAGCTCTTGGTCTCACTCCTGTCTTTATATAGGTCGATTACACGACGTCGACGATATCGCTTTACGGCAAAAAATTGCAGAGCATTTTAAAGGTGATCATGATGTTCAATTTGTGATCGAAGGATATTTGGGTAAAGGCGCTATCGTGAGCCCTTTGGATAATTATCAAAGTGATCATATTCGAATTTGTCGCCCGAGAGGTTTGTCGCGCCAAGATTCGCAAAAAGTCATTGCACATGCCACTCAACAACTAGGCTTTGACTATGACGTACGGCAGATTTTTGATTTGGCACGTTTTCTAGTGCCTTGGTCGATTTTGCCACGACGTTTTCGCTCGAGTTTATTTGAATTTCACACGGGTGAATCCACCCGCACCGTTTGCTCAACCTTGATTGCAGAAGCGTTTGGTTCGATAGATTTTCCTATTTTACCGGTAGTAAAACAACATGAAGAAACCGGTATAGAATTATATGCCAGAAACCCTCGTATTTTTACCCCACGAGATTTTGATTACTCCCCTTATTTTGATATTATTAAGCACCCTTTTATCTCATTTGCCGAGAACCCTTATCGAAATTTACCCTGGAATCGCCAAGGCTTAATCAGCCCAGATGGCGAGAGCATTTATGATCCCCGTCAAGAAAAATTGAAACCTAAAACCAAAATGAGATCGAAACTTAAATCCAAAATTAAATCTAAAATAAAAACATTGACACATCGCCGCCCCTCTGTTGATGAAGATGACAACAAGCAAACATCCTCTCACTATGAATGATCAGGTTTATTTTTTGTTTGATTTTGACAGCACTTTCATTCAATGCGAAAGTCTCGCCGTCCTTGCTGATATTGCCTTAGAGGGTCATCCACAAAAACAAGAACGCCTAAACATGATCGCCGACATTACCCAAGAAGCCATGGAAGGCCGTTATGATTTTCAAGAAAGCTTAAAAGATCGTTTTGCGTTGCTTTCATTGCAAAAACAGCATTTACAACAAACCATTGATATCCTCAAAACAAAAATCACGCCTTCTTTTTTACGTCATGTGAATTTCTTTAAAAAGCATGCGACAAACATTTATATCATTACTGGGGCACTCATAGAAATTGTATATCCGATCGTTCAACCCTTTGGCATGATGCGCGATCATATCTTCGCCAATCGCTTAATTTATGATTTTGAAGGCAACATTCTTGGCTACGATCACAATAACTTACTTGCCCAAGATCAAGGCAAGGTAAAATGTGTGCATCAATTAAAATTGAATGGTCATGTGATTTTTATTGGGGATGGCTACAATGATTATGAAGTCAGATCAGCCGGCCTTGCTCATACTTTTGTTGCTTTAACCGAAAATATAAAACGAGAAGCCGTCGTTAAAGTGGCAGATATCGTGATCAATGATCTTGAAGGTCTTTTTATTACCTGCAACATTTCGGACGAAGAATAATATATGCAACTAACATTTTCCTCTGCCATTTGTCGGAAAAATTTTCCAATTCTATATTTTTGCTAGCATATTTTAGCGCTTCATGTTATTAAGTGAGCTCATTTTTTATTTAATTTTTACGGGCGAAAAAATGGTTAACGGATCTTCTTCTGATGAATTGGATTGGAGCAAAGCTGAAACAACAGTTCAAAAAGGGGCTATCCTCGCCACTTTGGCGGCGATCCTTGTTCTAGCCTGGTATCACCCTAACTTTTTAGCCATTGCTTTAACAACTGCTGCTGGAGGCACTAAGCTGGTCGCTCCTGAGAAGTTCAAAAATGCAGTAGCCATTATGGATTCTCACTCAATCCTATGGATCAGTGCCATTGCCGGAATGGCTTTTGGTAGCTTTTCAGGCCTTGCATTTCCAGGTTTAGCGTTAGGGCTTTATCTGGGGCATTTTCTAGAAGAAAACCAAAAGGTAAGGGCTGTCGCTAGTGTTCTTTCAACGGTGACCCCCTTGATTGGCGGAGCAGTTAATATCGCCGGCACTTTAATTGGTGGCACTTTTGCAGTAGGTAAAACCATTGCCGCCACGGTTGGAGCCACTGCGGGTTTAGTCAACAAAGCGGGTTCGATTTTTGCAGAAGAATCCTCGTCTTCCGAGGATGATGTGCCCTCTCCTGAAGCAGAAGATGTGTCCTTTCCTGAAGCAGCACCTGAAACAACAGCAAATCCTCCTATTGTTAAACAGTACGAACGCAAGAGATCAGAAGCACAGCACGAAGCTGCGCCTCAAGCTGAAGGAAGCTTTTGGGATATGTTTGAATGGAGAAGGGCGCCTCGGCAACGTCCGCAGTAGAAACAGCTTCTATCGCGTTTAGAAAAAGATGATATAAATTTTCATTCAAAAATTTCAGATTTGTCTTCCCGGAATTTAGTCACGGTTAGCGAACTTGTGAGCTTAGCGTGACTTAATATCCGGGATCCAGACCTCATTGCTTGATTTATATGAAGAAATTATATCATGATTGTATTATTTTTCTGGACCCCGGATATTAAGCGACACTAACGCTCGTAACCTCGCTAAGTGTCGCTAAATTCCGGGGAGACAGGCTCTCTCGCTAAGCTATTGGCCAAAAAGATGGTGTGCACGCTACGCTTTGCACACCCTACGTTAAGGCAGCACACCCTACGTTCCATCCTTGTGTGAAAGACCATTCACATACGATTGACCGTTTTTAAACCTAAAATTCCCAACCCCTCTTTCAAAACGACTGCCGTAAGCTCACACAAACTCAACCTTTGGTTTTGCATGATGTCCCCTTCTACACGGCAATCTCTAAAGAATGCATTAAATTTTTCAGCTAATTCGTAAAGATATTCGCATAAATGATTTGGCATTAAATCATCACTAATTGAAGATAAAATTTCGGCAAATTGTGCTAAGTGAAGTCCCAGCGTTTCTTCGGTGGAATGCTCAAGTTGAATAGGCGCCAATTGCGGATGTTCCACCCGCCGTTTAATCCCTTGGATCCGAACAAAGGAATACATTAAAAAAGCTGCCGTATTTCCTTCGAAGCGCAACATGCGATCGTAACTAAAGGCATAATCGTTAACGCGATTACAACTCAGATCGGCATATTTTATAGCGTTGATCCCAAGTATTTTGGCAATGGTTTTGATTTCGTCTTGCGAAAAATTCTGCCCACCTTCTTGGTTTCGTTTTTGTAATATTTCTTCAGCCTTGGTAATGGCCATGGTCAACAAATCAATTAATCTTTCTGTTTCACCAGAGCGGGTCTTGAATTTTTTCCCATCGGGACCTAATACCAATCCAAAAGGAACATAATCGACTCGGACTTTTGCAGGATCAACATAACCTACTTTTTCAGCTGCTTTAAACAACATATTAAAATGCGTGGCTTGACCCGCATCGTGTACATAAATAACACGATCAGCTTTTTCGATTTCAATACGATGATGTAAAGCTGCCAAATCCGTTGTGGAATAATTAAAACCCCCATCCGATTTTTGCAACATAATCGGTAAAGGTTCTCCTTCGCGATTCACAAAACCCTCAAGAAAAATGCACTTGGCACCCTCTGAAATAGTAATAAATCCGCGTTGTTCTAGATCTTGAATTAACTTCGATAATAATGGATTATAAAAGGATTCACCTCGTTCAACGAGGTGAACATCAAGCAAATCATAGATAGCTTGATAAGCTTTGCGCGAAATTTCACAAATATGTTGCCAAGCGGCTAGAGAATCTTTATTCCCACCTTGCAAAGCAACCACTTCTAATTGCGACGCTTTCCTAAAATCACTGTCTTCATCAAATAATTTTTTTGCTGCTTTATAATAAGCAACTAATAAGGCGATATCAGCCGTTTTGTTGTGATCAAGCAATGCTCGATCTTTAAGCTTAATATAAGCAATTAACATCCCAAATTGTGTCCCCCAATCGCCCACATGACTTAAGCGCAGGACATGGTGCCCCATCAATTCAAATAATCGCGCAAGACTGTCGCCAATAATAGTAGAGCGCAAATGCCCCACATGCATTTCTTTTGCTGTGTTGGGCCCAGAGTAATCGATCACGATTTTTTGCGGGTGCTCGGTTGCGAATGCATATTTTGGGGATTTAAGCATTTCTTGACAAATATGCGTTAATATTTGTTTTGATAATGTGATATTAATAAAACCGGGGCCAGCCACTTCGCATTTCACGAAGATGTCTTTGTTATTTAAAGCCTGGACGATTTGGTTTGCAATTTCCCGTGAAGGCATTCCCAACGTCTTAACGAGTTTCATCGCACTATTACATTGATAATGGCCAAAATTAGCTTGTGTACTGCGAGTCACGACTACGGGGTGAGCAGTTAAATCAAGTTGCGGAAAAGCTTTTTTGATTGCATCCGCTAAATTTTCGGCAACAATTTTAATTAGCATATTTGCATTATTCATAGTTTAATACAGGAAAATCAAAGTAAGTATCGGTAAACGGTTCATCCTTAAAAGTAAAATGCCACCATTCTTGTGGGATCCCCTGCCAATTAAATTCTGCCATCCATTGCTTTAAAAATTGACGATGGGCAAACGCTTCTGGGGAAACATCTGGATTATCTGGGTGTGACAAGGGATCCATAAAATCAAATCTTGTACCCATTTCAAGCATTTTACCACTCGCAGTATCTATAATCGTGAGATCAATCGTACTACCACGATTATGCCCGGATTTTTTGACAATATAACCTAATTTAAAAAAATCGCGTTTATTGATATTTGGGTAATAATCTGCTTTCGTCTTTTCACAATCTGATTGACTCCATTCCCAAAAATCCTCACTTGCGATTTGTGGACGATACGCTTCCCAAATCAAAAGTGTTGGGGATTGCATTTTTAATTGTCGTGCAAGCGATGGCATTCGCAAAGCTTGGATCATTTTTTTTAAGGATTCGGCAGCAATCGCTGTTAAAAGCGCTGATCCATCGCTGGCATAACCTTTTAGGGGGCGCCCAATTAAATTATTTGATCCACAATATTTTAGATTGATGATCAGCTCAGGAATGTGTTTCTTGAGGACTACAAAGCCTTCCGGAAGATGATTTTGCGCCATATCTAAGCAACCAACTTATAATATCCAGTCTTAAATGTGTATCATACTGCATTTTCCTGTGATAGGAGTAAACTTCAATGATGCTTTGGGTATATACTCAACCAATCCAGGAAAAGGACTGGATTGCTTCGGGCGAAGACGCCCTCGCAATGACGAAAACCTATAAGGTATTAATGATGCCAAAATCTCTCACCATTGCTGAGCAAAAGGAAAAGGCCCGCTCGGAAGAAATGTTACAATTTTTACTTGAAATCCCCTCTGCCAAAAATTCCCCTTATGCGGTGTATGATAAAGTCATAAACACATTAGCAGCCCTTGAAGCAACCATAAATAAGTTGAAAGGCTTTCTAAGATTTATGGCTAAACTCAATCCAGCGGAATATTTGCGATGGATGCAAAATGCCTTTTCCAGTTACGTTAAAATAAATGAAAGCCCCACTTCCTCAAGTGGATCTGATCGGCATATTGACGAGTTCGCAGAGGTTGCATATAAAGCCGCTGAGGCAGATAAAACGGAGCCAAAGAAGAAGAGGAAATTAAAACGCTCAAGCTAAGTTCACTGGGCGCGCGGAGTTGTTTCTATCGCTCCTGGGCCAATTTGAATATCGGCAATAGACCACTCGTTATTTATCATTCCACTACCCGCTTTTTTGATAAAAAGCAATCGAATAGGAATGCGATCATTTTGTTTGGTGATCACTACCCCTGAAATATACCCATGTGTTTTTTCTTTATCGAGCTCATTCGCAAAAACTTGAAACTCTTTATATTCTTGTAAGCCACTTCTATCCATTAAGGTAATAAAAGTAGGAAAATCATAACGTTTTTTAAATTCGGGAGAAAACATGGCGTAAGCTTGTTGATATTGCTTATGTTGAATGCTCAGTAAAAGCCCTTTGGTGGCCACTTGAAATACCGGCAGAGCCGATATGAATATACTGAGCAATACTCCAATTGCTGCGCAGATCCCAATAAAATATAAAAAGCCTTTCACCTTAGCTACTCCTTTTCTTCATTCTGTTTAGTATATCGTTTCATCAGAAATAGTAAAAATATCTCCTAGATATGTCTTCAGTGGGCTCTTGTATCCGACCAATGGTCATTTCAACGTGAGTTTTGCCTATTTGTCTCTTGATCGAAAAGCTTAAACCAGTTAGAATTTCGACTTTGTCTTGTGATGAGATCAGGAGTGGCGATGTTAAACTATAAACTTGAAAACGAAACCTCCCTTGAAAGCGAAACATCTCTTTTTGAGATCTTCAAAACACGTGTGGCTGAGCAAGTACGCAAAAATCTCTGTTTTAATTTTATTCATCACGGCACGGAATACACCACACTTGATCAATACTCACAAAAAAAGATCGCCTTTTTTATCAAACAACTTCTGAATCGATTAGACTCAGATACAAGCCATGCAATTGAAAATTTGGATACCAATGAAGATTTAGACGAAGTCATTCATGCTGTTGCAGGCTCTGGAATAAAAGATAAGCAAATTAATCTGAGCAACGGTTTTGGTTTACATTTTACCGGACTGACGAAACTGTGCTTTGATGCGGCACAAGTGTTACATAAAAAACCCATGGATTTCTTTAATTTGCAATCAAATAACAATATACCAGCGGTGTTGCATATCAGTGATTATGCGCTTGCCAGAATTGTGGCGCCGATTGATGTGGTGATGCAAGCACTTGAAACTGTTTAAGACTGGATTGCTTCCCCTTCGCTTCGCTCTGGGTCGCAATGACGGAATAATGGTACACGACTGGGGTGAGCGAGCGCAGGCAACAAAGCATAAAAGTAAAGTGGGAAGAGTATATTATAAATCATCCTCAAGCCCTGCCTCTTTCGAATACTTCTCCAACCGCTTCAGTGCATTAATTTGGATCTGACGTACTCGCTCTCTCGTTAAATTTTCACTTTGACCAATGCTTTCCAAAGTGGTTTCATCATGACCATGGATCCCAAATCGTTTGCCAATGATCTCTTGCTCTCGTGCATTTAATCTCGATAGCCAATGCTCTAGCATGTTATGCAACGTTTCGGTTTGAATGGTATCGATGGGATCTTCATTTTTATCATTCGGTAACAAATCTTGAAGGGTAATATCGTAATCATCACTTTGCATAGCATCTAAAGAAATCTCATGCCGATCTAAGGCGCGTAAATCGTGGAGCGATCCTTCTGAGATCTCCATTATTTCTGCCAACTCCGCAAAAGAAACCTCTTCGTCACTCAATTGATCGAGATCTTGCTGTAATCGATGAAATTTCTTTTGTTTTTTAATTAAATAGACCGGTAAGCGGATGATCCGTGCTTGATTCATGATCGCTTTTTCAATCCCTTGACGGATCCACCAAGTGGCATAAGTCGAAAAACGGTTTCCTAGGGTGGGATCAAATTTTTCGGCAGCATGAATTAACCCTAAATTACCTTCCTCAATCAGATCTGCTAATAATACACCACGATGCAAATAACGACGTGCAATATACACCACTAAACGTAAATTCGCTTCGATCAGCTTATTTTTAGCGTTTTTATCACCTTGCCGCATTTGCTCAGCAAGTTCTTTTTCTTGATCTGCTGTCAGAAGATTCTTTTGATTAATTTCACCGATATAGTGATAGATCGAATCATTTTTTTTAAGATCATCTGCTGAAAAAAACATGAAAACCTCGTTTTCTACTGCAAAATAACTTACATTTGAGCGTAGAAATGAGATAAAGTTCCCAGCAAATATTTTACCCTTAAAAACTGATTTTTTAGCCAGTTTTTGGTAGCATTGACATCGGATTAATGGGTTGGCCATTTTTTCGGATCTCAAAGTGAAGCTTCACGCTATCGGATTCCGTTTGACCCATCTCAGAGATCATCTGACCTTTTTTAACACTATCGCCCTCTTTCACCAGCAAGCGGCGATTATGCGCATAGGCAGACAGGAAAGTATCATTATGTTTAATGATCAGTAATTGACCATAACCTCTTAAACCCGATCCACTATAAACAACTTTGCCACCACGCGCCGCATAAACTGGTGTACCGGCTGAACCAGCAATATCGATACCTTTGTTGGTACTTGCTGAATAGCCATGAGTAACTTTTCCTTGCGTCGGCCATTGCCAATCGCCTTTTGCCGCAAGACTTCCTGCTTTATCGATGATGATTTCTTTGTCTGCAGGCTTAGGCAAGGTTGCTTTGCTCGGTTGCGATAAGGGTTTTAATGGTGATTTTAAAGCGGGTTTCAAAGTTTGACTGGGTGTTTGCGCTTGAGTCTGTTTTGGTGTTTGACTTTGAATTTTGAAATGGGTTTTAGGTTGAGAAGCTTTAATCGATTTATTTAAGGATTTGGCGTGTTTTGTCGCATTTAAACGTAATTTTTGACCGGGATAAATCACATAGGGCGATGAGATATGGTTTATCTTTGCTAATTCGCGATAATCCATCCCATATTCCCAGGCAATTTCATAAAGGCTATCGCCACTCTTAACAATATGGGATCCTCTACTGCGATCACCTTGGCCACCTGCTTGGTATACGGGGGCAGCTTCGTCTTGATAAAACATCTGACAACCGGCTAATAAAGGTAGTATGAGAATTAAAGAACACTTCAATGTTGCTTCGCATCTTGAAGTGTAATGATTATATTTTTTATTTTTTTGCCACAACATATTTTCATCCAATATAGTAAATACTGATAAATAAAGATGTAATAATAATTAATGTTCCCCAACCAATCACATCAATATATTTTCTGATCAACGGCTCAAATTTAACGCCTAATTTGCGAACAAGCGCCGCGACAATAAAAAATCGCAAGGCACGTCCAAAAATAGAAGCAATCACAAAAGGCGCCAGCGCCATCCCTGAGGCACCCGCTGCCAACGTAAATAATTTATAGGGTATGGGGGTGACGCCTGCTGCAAATACGGCTAAAAAACCATAGTGTTCAAACCAACGACTTACCACCGCATAACCCTCTTCGTAACCAAATGCATTGATCAAGGGTTGGCCGATCAATTCAAATGCATAATATCCCAACGCATAACCAAATAATCCACCTAGGATCGAAGCGATAGTCGTGATGGCAGCATATTCCCAAGCCTTAAGCGGTTTGGATAACACCATCGGGATCAACATCACATCAGGAGGAATGGGAAAAACCGACGATTCAATAAAACTGACTCCTGCTAAATAATAGGGTGCATGGCGGTGCGATGACCACTGCAAAACCTTATTATAAAGTCGGTAAAATAATTTCATTTTATGGCCTTATCTGCCACCTGGATTTGCTGATGAACATCCACAGCCCAATCCGATAAATTTTTCATGGCATGGTAATCTGTTAGATCGATCTTAATTGGCGTGACAGATACGTACCCTCGATTGACAGCATCAAAATCCGTTCCAGGGCCAGCATCTTGTTCACTGCCTGCCTCTCCTACCCAATAGATGCGATTACCGCGCGGATCTTGACTGGGAATGATCTTCTCTGCAATATGACGGTGACCTAAACGTGTGACTAAGATCCCTTTAATTTCATGAAGAGGTTTATCAGGAACATTGACGTTTAATATCATTTCTTTTGGTAAAGGATCAGATAGCATTTTTTGAATAAGCCACGAGGCCACTATGGCAGCGGTATGAAAATGAATATATTCTTTCGATGGTGGTTGCTTCTCTTTGACCAGTGAAACTGCCATTGCCGGATAGCCCAAAAACCGCCCTTCCATCGCTGCGGCAACCGTGCCGGAATACAACACATCATCACCCAAATTTGAGCCTGCATTGATACCTGCCACAATCATATCAGGATGTTCAGGCAAAAAGCCGGTGATCGCTAAATGCACACTATCGGTTGGTGTGCCATTCACAGCATAAAAACCATTAGGAAGAGAAGCAATCCGCAAAGGCATATCGATGGTTAATGAATTACTCGCCGCACTGCGATCGCGATCGGGAGCAACCACCGTCACCTCTGCAATTGCTGCTAACGTAGTCGCCAACACGCTTAACCCGGTAGCGGCAACGCCATCGTCATTGCTTAATAGTATTTTCATACGGTTGCCTCTTTTATTAACAAAACGACGGCATGTGCTGCGATCCCTTCTCCTTTGCCTAGGGCGTCTAGATCTTCATGGGTGGTCGCTTTAATGTTGATATCGGCACTTGATATTTTTAAATCTTGTGCCAGATTTTCTTTCATTAACGCTGAATAAGGATTAATTTTAGGTTCTTTAGCAATAATAGTAATATCTAAATTATTGACAATATATTTTTTTGAAAAGATTTTTTCTACCACTTGGCGCAATAATTTTCGGCTATCAATGCCTTTAAAAAGAGGTGACGTATCAGGAAAATGCTGACCAATATCGCCTAGCGCACAAGCTCCTAATAAAGCATCACATATCGCGTGGATCACCACATCGCCATCAGAATGAGCAATCAACCCTCTTTGGTGAGGTATTTTAACGCCACCCAAAGTCACTTCGTTTTGCGTGGCATTTGCTTCGAAACGATGAATATCATAACCGTGCCCAATACGCATCAAACAGCCTCTAGACTTTCATCTTGACAAAGAAGAGCAGCCAACGTGTTAAGATCCCCTTGATAGGTTAATTTGGGATTGGGGTATTGGGCTTTGATCACCTTAGGGTTAAATCCAAGCTCTTCTAAAGCCATCGCTTCGTCGGTAGTGACAATATTAGATTTTATACAATAGTTGAGCGCTTCGTTTAAAATATGATAGCGAAACATTTGTGGTGTTTGCGCTTGCCACAATTGCGCTCGATCCACCGTGTGCGTAATTTTACTTTGCGAGACGAACTTTAAGGTCTCTGATACAGGTGTGGCTAAAATGCCCCCCACTTTGTCATCTTGTAAGGATTCTACCAAATTCATCAGATCAGTCGGATGTAAACAAGGCCTAACTGCATCGTGAATAAGGATCCAATCATTTTCATCCGCTTTATTTTTAAGAAAATGCATGGCATTAAGCACCGAATGCATGCGCGTCGCGCCGCTTTGAACCCAAGCCACTTTAAACGGGTAATCGGCAGCGATAAAGTTCATTTCTGCATTGGCTACCACAATTTGAGTTATCCAATTGTGCGACAAAAATAGTGATAAGGTGTGATCTAAAATAGTTTTATGTTTCACTTTAACATATTGCTTAGGAAGGCTTGCAGCAAAGCGCTCTCCTCTTCCCCCGGCTGGGATCACCACCCAATAACGATTGGTTTTATTCATGATCGATCGAATATTGATAAAATGTTTCACCGTGATGTATCATCCCTAAATCAGTTCGCGCTAATTCCTCTAACGCATCTAAACGATGTTTTAAGTCCTGTACCTCGGCTTCTAAGGTTTGATTACGTTGCTTTAATTGAGCAACTTTTTCTTCCTGTAAAGCCACTTCTTTGCGTAAACTGTAAACTTGACGTAAAGAACCATTACCACTCCATAACGCAATTTGCAATAGTATCGCCAAACCAGCCAAAATATAAATGGCTAATCTCATTTAAGGCCCCAGCGCTTATAAACATCTTTGCCGGCATAGGTTGCTTGGCTTTGCTCTGCAATTCTTAATAATTGATTATATTTAGCCGTGCGATCACTACGACACGGCGCCCCCGTTTTAATTTGCCCTGCGTTGACCCCTACCGCAAGATCGGCAATAAAGGTGTCTTCGGTTTCACCCGAACGGTGAGAAACAATCGTGTTATAGTTCGCTTCTTTTGATAATTGAATGGCTTCGAGGGTTTCGGTCAAAGTGCCGATTTGGTTTAATTTAATTAAAACCGCATTGGCGATATTTGCTTTGATACCTTCTTTAATAATTTGAGGATTGGTCACAAACACATCGTCCCCAACGAGTTGAATTTTTGCACCCAATTGTTCGGTGAGATATTTCCAACCTTCCCAATCGCTTTCATCTAAGCCATCTTCGATTGAAATAATAGGGAAAGCCGTCACCCATCTTTTCATTTCATCAACAAATTGGTGCGAGGTTAATGCTTTATTTTCTGAAGATAATAAGTATTTTCGATCTTGATATAATTCACTGGCTGCAATATCTAAGCCGATGAATACTTCTTTACCCGCGGTAAGCCCCGTCTTTTGTATGGCAAGCATGATCATTTCTAATGCCGCTTCATTTGAGATAAGATCAGGCGCAAAGCCACCTTCGTCACCCACATTGGTATTTAAACCTTTGGCCTTTAACACCATTTTTAAACTATGATAAATTTCAACGCCATAGCGTAAACCTTCGGCAAAAGAAGTGGCGCCACTGGGGATCACCATAAATTCTTGAACATCGACGCTATTATCGGCATGTGCGCCGCCATTCAAAATATTTAACATCGGAACAGGGAGCGATATTTCGGTTTTCACCAAAGAATTTAAATAGCGATAAAGTGGAATGCCTTTATCGGTTGCTGCCGCTTTGGCACAAGCCTGTGACACAGCAAGGATGGCATTTGCGCCTAAATTACGTTTGTGTGGTGTCGCATCTAAAGTAATAAGCGTTTGATCAATTTCGTGTTGCGCTGAAACCTCTTTGCCTTTAAGCGCAGGGAATATTTTTTCGTGAATGTGTGCAACGGCCTGTGTCACCCCTTTACCCATAAAACGGTTGGGATCTTTGTCTCGGAGCTCGAGCGCTTCTTTACTACCGGTTGAGGCACCCGAAGGTACAGCACTTCGCCCTACTTTTCCCGAAGATAAAATCACTTCGGCTTCAACCGTAGGAAACCCTCGTGAATCTACAATTTCTCTGGCAACAATGTTTTGAATTTGAGACACATTCTCTCCTGGTTAAAAGCTAAATTCCAAAAAGGGTTGCGCTTTAACGGTCGTATCGATTTCTTTTAAAATAGTCAGCAGCTCCTGCATCGTGGCCAGCGGCATGGCGTTGGGGCCATCGCTCAAGGCCTTTTCGGGTGTGGGATGTGTTTCCATAAATAGCCCTGCAATACCCGCAGCGGTGGCCGCACGAGCTAACACCGGGATAAATTCACGTTGCCCACCCGAGCTATTTCCCTGTCCACCTGGCAATTGCACCGAATGCGTCGCATCAAATACCACCGGACAATCGGTTTGCCGCATGATGGCTAACGATCGCATATCAGACACTAAATTGTTATAACCAAACGAAACACCGCGTTCACACACCATGATCGCATCATTCCCCACGGCTTTGGCCTTTTCAACCACATTTTTCATTTCCCATGGGGATAAAAACTGCCCTTTTTTAATGTTCACCGGCAACCCGGTGCGGGCAACTTGTTGGATGAAATTGGTTTGGCGACACAAAAATGCGGGTGTTTGCAGCACATCGATGACCGACGCGACTTCTGCTAAGGGAGTGTCTTCATGCACATCCGTTAATACTGGGATCTTTAATTGGGTTTTTACTTTATCTAAAATTTTTAAGCCTTCATTTATGCCCAAACCTCTAAAACTTTTGTGAGAAGAACGATTGGCTTTGTCGAATGAAGATTTAAAAATAAAAGGGATCTTAAGTTTGCTGGTAATTTCTTTTAATTTGCCCGCGGTGTCTAAAATCAACCC
>JBIOEB010000041.1:0-17872 GCA_044445585.1 Candidatus Berkiellales bacterium | reverse complement strand
CCTTCCGTCCCTTTAATGGTCAATACTTCAGGTTTAGTATTGACAGGCAAATTTTTATGACGATAATAACCCAGTAATCGTTGCGCAACCAAAGGCGCCATACGTTTACCAAAACCCACTTCTTCAAATAATTCATCTAAAGATTCTATTTTAAAATCATGGATAATTTGATCTAATGTTTTTTGATCAAAGTCTTCTAAGGTAACACCCGACGATGCCAAGGCACTTTCTACTAAACGATTTCCTAATGCACAAGCCTCTGAGATTTGTTGCGATTTTAACCAATGACGTATATTGCTTCGCGATTTGCCTGTCATGGCAAAACTCAGCCAAGCGGGATTAGGGTGCGCCCCTTTTGCCGTAATAATTTCAACGCTTTGCCCACTTTTTAAACGCGTACTTAAGGGCGCTAACCGGCGATCAATTTTACAACCCACACAAGAATTCCCGACATCAGTGTGTACCATATAAGCAAAATCTACTGCCGTGGCACCATGGGGTAAAGATAAAATAGTTCCTTTAGGCGTAAAGACATAAACATCATCCGAAAAAAGATCAATTTTAACATTTTCAATAAATTCAATTGAATTTCCGATATTTTGTTGTAGCTCTAAAAAGCCTTTTAACCACTCACGGGTATGAATATGTCTGGCTTCTTTATCTTCACTTTTATATAACCAATGCGCGGCAATGCCATTTTCAGCTAAATGTTCCATTTCTTCGTTACGAATTTGTACCTCAATGGGGACACCATGCGATCCAATCAGCGTCGTATGCAGCGACTGATAGCCATTGGCTTTGGGTACCGCAATATAATCTTTAAAGCGGCGAAAAACCGGGCGATAAACACTATGAATAGCCCCCAAGGCAAGATAGCAATCTTCAAGGGTTTTCACAATCACTCTAAAGGCATAAACATCCATCACTTCAGACAACGACAAACGTTTTTTATGCATCTTTTTATAAAGACTATACAGATGCTTTTCACGCCCCCACAAGGTAAAATCTTTTAATCCAACTTCTTCTAATTTCCTTTTAATTTCTTTTTCGATATTTCGGATCAGGGCTTTACGATTACCGCGCGCACGGCGCACGGATTCTTTTAACACGCGATAACGAACGGGGTAAAGCGCCGCAAAACCCAGATCTTCAAATTCAACGCGCATATGATTAATGCCTAAACGA
This sequence comes from Candidatus Berkiellales bacterium, assembly GCA_044445585.1. Taxonomy (GTDB): domain Bacteria; phylum Pseudomonadota; class Gammaproteobacteria; order Berkiellales; family Berkiellaceae; genus Berkiella. Next base: position 16,687 of record JBIOEB010000041.1, on the reverse strand, counting down.
TGAGCAATGGGGGCATAAATTTCTAAGGTTTCTAAGGCGATGCGGCGTCTTTTTTCACTGGGGAGCGCCCCCAGCGTGCGCATATTATGTAAACGATCGGCTAATTTAATGAGAATGACTCGAATGTCTTGAGTCATTGCCAACATCATTTTGCGTAAGTTTTCGGCTTGCGCCAGTTCGCGATTATCAAAGGAAATTTGTTTTAATTTGCTAACGCCATCGACCAGCTCAGCCACTTTAGTACCAAAACGTTTGGCGATCTCTGCTTTATCGATAGCGGTATCTTCGATCACATCATGCAGCATCGCTGCCATAATGGTTTGGTGATCCATCTTCAAACCCGCTAAAATACGAGCGACTTCTAAGGGGTGTGAAATATAAGGTTCACCGGTATAGCGTTTTTGACCTTCATGTGCCTTTGCAGCGAGGGTGTAAGCTTGAGTGATCTCAGCTACCTGTTCTTCCGATAAATAAAGTGCCAGTTGATCTCTGAGATCAGTAAAGGCAAACACTGGCACCTCCCTTACATCATGTTAAATGATGCTTAGCTACTTGTTTGAGAGAGATATTCTTGCGTAATCAACCCTTGTGCAATTTCGCGTAAAGCCACCACAGTTGCTTTATCATTTTGCCAAGGAACAAGAGGCTCTGCATGCCCAGATGCTAGCTGCCTAGCTCTAGTGGTTGCAAGCAAAACCAAATTAAATCGGTTATCGACGTGGTTTAAACAATCATCAACGGTAATACGAGCCATTTTTTTATCCTATCAAAAAACTTAGATCACAATTATATGTTAACTGACAATACACGATAACAACAGTGCATTATCCCATTTTTATTTAATTAAAGTCTTTAATACCTCCTGGTAACGTTGTTGCTGACGCTGCGTTTTAAGCCTTTCTGCCTTTATCAGCGCTTCTAAGTCGGCTAACGCTTGATCAAAAACATCATTCACTACTAAATATTCATATTCTCCATAGTGTGAGATCTCTTGACTCGCCTGTGCCATGCGGGTTGCTATGATTTCTATACTATCTTGCTTACGTGCTTGTAACCTTTCCTGTAGTACTTCTCTGGAAGGAGGAATAATAAATATCCCAACCGCGGGCATTTGAGCTTTGATTAAACGTGCTCCCTGCCAGTCTATTTCCAAAATGACATCTATTCCAGCCTTAAGTTGATCGATCACCCACTCCTTCGATGTTCCATACCAATGATTAAATACCTTAGCATATTCTAGAAACATTCCTTGTTGTTGATAATTGCTAAAGGTTTTTTCATCCACAAAAAAATAATTCTTTCCATGGCCTTCGCCTGAACGAGGGGAGCGTGTAGTATGAGAAATGGAAATTTGCAGGTGAGATAATTTTTTCACCAAGGCATTCACTAAGCTGGTTTTTCCGCCGCCAGAAGGAGCTGAGAAAATAAATAATGTTCCCTGTTCCATTATCACACATTACTCCACGTTCTGAATTTGCTCGCGCATTTGTTCTATCAATACTTTTAATTCAATCGCTGCTTGGGTAATTGCCGGATCTGCTGCTTTCGCTGCCAAGGTATTTGCTTCGCGCCCCATTTCCTGCATTAAAAAATCTAAACGTCTTCCTGCAGGGCCACCGCCTGTTAACGTGCGGTTGACTTCTTTCACGTGAGTTTCTAAACGCTTAATTTCTTCTTCAACGTCGATCCGTTGGGCATATAATACTACTTCTTGCTCCAAGCGTTGGGGATCAACGGTTACTTGGATATCTTTTACTTTTTGCTGTAATTTTTGTCTTTGTTGCTCGATGCAGTGGGGGAATCGCTCTTTGGCAATATCAACTTGTGCTAATACTTGTTGTAATTTTGATTGCATCAACCCTTGTATTTGCGATCCTTCACGCTGACGCGTGGCGATTAAGTCTTGCATAGTAGCATCAAAAAGCGTGGTTAAGGGCTCTTTTAACGAAGTCATCGTTTGATTCTCTGAAATCAGCACTTGTGGCCAGCTTAAAATATCCATTGCTTTAAGCGTTGGGCTAACATTGGGATATTGCATAATCGTTTGACAATTTGCGAGCAATGCTTCAACCAAATTGACGTTAATTTTAAGCGCAGGCGTTGTTTGGTGACTTGGAAAAAAATTAAGATAACATTCCACTTTCCCTCGTTGCAGCATTTTGGTTGCAAGATTACGCCATTCACTTTCCCATTCTCTAAAAGGATCTGGTAGTTTGAAAGATAAATCCAAATAACGATGATTAACCGAGCGAATTTCCCAAATCGCCTGGCCCCAATCGTGTTGCCTCATGCTACGAGCAAAGGCTGTCATACTGGCAATCATGGTTATCCCCGCCACTCATAAAATACAAAGAATGAATTCTAAACACATCACACTTCAAGATGCGAAGCATCTTTAGAAGTGTTCCCTACGCGATGGGGGTTCCCTAAGGGGGAGAATCGCGATTCTCCCCCTTAGGTGCAAGCGCGGATTCACTCCGCGCGCAGCATACAAACAAGAAATACCGCTCGCAACAATACTAACAAAAACGCATCTCCAATGGCGAGCGGTATTTACTAGGGTGAAATTTAGCGACATGCAAAAACTTGTATAATCAATATCATTTAGAAAGTTAAATTTTTCTTGCCTAATATAGTTACATCGCATATGATTGGGCGTCTTTATTTACTAAGGGGCTCGCATGCGTCCAAGTGCTCGTCGTAACGATGAATTAAGGGAAGTAAAATTTACCCGCCATTTTGTTAAACATCCTGAAGGTTCGGTGCTGGTTGAATTTGGCGACACTAAAGTAGTGTGCAATGCCACGGTTACCCAAGGTGTTCCAAAATTTTTAAAAGGCACTGGCCAAGGTTGGGTGACAGCGGAATATAGCATGTTACCACGATCGACCAGCGAAAGAACGATCCGCGACAGTGTACGCGGTGCACCTTCAAGTCGATCACAAGAAATTCAACGCTTGATTGGCCGAACTTTGCGCTCGTGCGTGCAAATGGATGCATTAGGAGATTACACCATTACTATCGATTGTGATGTGATCCAAGCCGATGGCGGCACACGCACAGCAAGTATTACCGGCGGTTGCGTTGCGCTGGTTGAAGCTTTTAATTGGATGCAAAAAAGAAAATTACTTAAAAAAAATCCCCTAAAATATTTGGTGGCGGGGGTGTCAGTTGGGGTTTATCAAGATACACCCGTGCTGGATTTAGATTATGCCGAAGATGCGAACGCGCACACTGACATGAATGTCGTTATGACAGAGCAAGGCGAATTTGTTGAAGTACAAGGTACTGCCGAAGGAAAGCCTTTTCATTTAAATGATCTAAATAATATGTTAGAGCTCGCTCGAAAAGGGATCAAAGAGTTGATCTTAAAGCAAAAAAGGTTGTTAGATTTACCTGGGTGAGTGACAAAGTATTAAAAAAAAGGAATATACCCATTACACTTCAAGATGCGAAGCATCATTGAAGTGTACTTTACGCGATGGGGGTTTCCAAAGGGGGAGAATCGCGATTCTCCCCCTTTGGTGCAAGCGCAGATCCATTCCGCGCGCAGCATACAAACAAGATATACCGCTCGTGTTTGAATTCAAAAAAATCGCATCTTCAATGGCGAGCGGTATATACTTAGGAAGCATTTTCAAGCGACGCCGCAACTGGATCTCATTTTTTAGCCTGTTTTGGCGCTCGCATTTTATCTGCTCTCGCCTTGTCCTCTTCGACTATCGTCACTTCACTTATCGAGCGCTTTCGACCTCTTGCTGTGAAAGGGGGCGAGGGGACTAACGTGGGTGATGGCGTGGGTGATGGCATGGGTGATAGTGTGGGTAATGGTGCTATTGCTGTAGTCCGCTGCATGTTAAGTGCTGGTTCTTTTTGTTCGGACATCGTAGCTTGTACAAGCTTATGCTGGTATTTTTTAAAATCTCTATAGGCCGCTTCTAGGAATTCAATGTTTTTAAAAAATAACCCTCCAAATGAGAGTTTTCTGATATCAGAATCACGTAAAAATATAACCATCGAATAACCATTCGTTTCTTTCATAAAGGAAAGAGCATGAACAAACATATCTACTTCTGTTAAATTAGGATCTTCTGCAGTTTGCACATTAAGATGCTTGAGCATATATTCTGACATACGCTGCATCCTTTCTAAGTAAAAAGGGTTTTGCTTTAAAAAGGCTGCTAATTCGTTGTTTGGCTCTAATGAAAGCTGCAAAAGTGGCTCAATCGCTAACATTCTTTCCACTAAAGGATAGTATTTGTCAAAAGCCAATCTGTCTTCAGGGGGAACAAGTATGGTTACCTGGTCTTTATCAGAACCAAAAAGGAAATTAAACAAGCCCGACATTGACATAAAACATCTCTCGATTACAAATAATTAATTCTACCTATTACACTTCAAGATGCGAAGCATTATTAATGATAAAAAAAACGATTGGTCGCCTTTGAACGCCCATTCATCGCAAAATTTTGGGGCCCTAGATCCCGGAGGCAGAAATGTCATAATTGATAATTAATGGTGCATGATCAGAAAAACGCTCATCCTTGTAAATACTCACATCTTTAACGGTTTTTCTTAAATCAGGAGTAAGCACTTGATAGTCAATTCTCCACCCAGTGTTATTCTCCCAAGCACGTCCACGGTGCGACCACCACGTATATTGCTCGGCTTCTTGATTCACCTCACGAAAAGCATCGACAAACCCCATTTTGCCAAAGACACCATCCAGCCAAGCTCTTTCTTCAGGCAAAAATCCTGAATTTTTCTGATTGGATCGCCAATTTTTAAGATCAATTTGTTTATGAGCAATATTCCAATCCCCACAAATTATCCAAGACTGCTTAGCATTTAAATAAGATTTAAGGATTACTTCATAGCGATCCAAAAATTGATATTTCAATGCTTGACGTGACTCGCCACTGGTTCCGGAGGGTAAATATAATGAAGCAATGATTAAATTCCCAAACTCGACATGCAGATAGCGCCCTTCATCATCGGCTAACGGAAAACCTAAACGAGCGACAACTTTATCCGGTTTTTTGCGGGTTAAAATGCCAACGCCACTATATCCTTTTTTTTCGGCGCTTTCATAATAACAGTGATATCCGGCTAATTGATAAAGATCGCTCTCTAGCACTTCTTTGGGTGCACGAATTTCTTGTAAACAAATGACATCTGCTTGCTGCTCAGCTAACCACCTAAAAAGTCCTTTTTTTGCTGCTGCGCGGATCCCATTGACATTGAGGGTGATCACTTGCATAGTTAATTCCCATGATTAAGCTTTGAAAAGAGAGTAGTTTAGCCTAAATGATGAGTGATTTTGAAGGAGAAATACGGTGGAAGGTTATCAAAAAACTTTTATTGAATTAGCGCTGAAGCACCAAGTGCTTAAATTTGGCGAATTTAAATTAAAATCTGGGCGAATGAGCCCTTATTTTTTTAATGTGGGGCAATTTAATACTGGGGAAGCCTTGAATACCTTAGGGAATTGCTATGCGGCAGCGATCGCCGAGGCGGATTTCTCATTCGATGTGATTTTTGGCCCAGCGTATAAAGGGATCCCATTGGCTTGTAGTGCCGCTATTTCATTATCATTAAATCATCATCAAGATGTACCCTACGCTTTTAACCGCAAAGAGACCAAAGATCACGGTGAAGGTGGGCAAGTCATTGGCGCGTCGTTAAATCAACAACGCGTATTAATAATTGATGATGTCATTACGGCTGGCACGGCTATTCGTGAGTCTCTTGATATTATTCAAGGCGCTAATGGAAAAGTCGCTGGGATCGTGATTGCCTTAGATCGTCAAGAAAAAGGGCAAGGGGAAAAATCTGCCATTCAAGAAATTCAAGCTGCACTGAATATCCCCATTAAAGCGATTATTACTTTTGAAAATATTATGGAATATGTTGGAAATAGTGGAAGTTTTGCGGCATTTCAAACGCCACTGAATGCGTATCGGCAACAATATGGGATTAGTTAATCCCATATATCGCGTTTCAGAAAATGTGGAAATTTTCTTTAAAAATTTCAGATCTGTCTTCCCGTGATCCCGCATCAAGTGCGGGACAGGTTTAGCAAGAAAGTCTGTCTCCCCGGAATTTAGCGACACTTAGCGAGTTTACGAGCGTTAGTGTCGCTTAATATCCGGGGTCCAGAAAAAATAAAATCATGATATAATTTCTTCATATAAATCCAGCCAATGAAGATCTGGATCCCGGATATCAAGTCACGCTAAGCTCACAAGTTCGCTAAGCGTGACTAGATTCCGGGAAGACAGACTCTGTCACTAAACCTGTCCCGCACTTGATGCGGGGTTCCGGGAAGACAGATCCATACTGCAAATTATCCAACATTATCTAACGGCCTATTGTCTTAAGTTTTTATTCTCCGAAATAACTTTTACAGAGTTGTCCTACTTGATACCCAAAATAGCTACCTAATGCACGAGCGCCAAGAGGAATTACTGTAGCAACAAAAATGTTATTCATCGGATTATATTCTCTAGTTGCGACTCGTCGCACGCCCCACGAAAGCAAATCCGATGCAAAAGCACCACCTCCCCAAATTCCAAAGAAATCAATAGCATCTATCGCCTTGCCCGCGCCAGAAATTTGCTGAATTTCATTAAAATTAAGTTCTTTCATTATTGTTTCTCCAAATAATGACTATAAATACAAAAATAATAATTTTAATTGCGGCACGCCAACTTATTATTACTCTCCTAACCCGTGGCGTTTAAAAAGCAGCCCTGTTTGATATCCCAGAAAACTACCCACGACTCGAGTACCAATTGCATAAAAAAGGGGGCCAGTTCCTCGGATATGTATACCAAAAATATCAAAAATCTTTGTAGTCAATTCAGGACCAGAAAGTATACCAATAGCAAGAGAAGCAACATCAATAGCATCTACCGATCGACCAGCTCCAGAGACCGCTTGAATTTCATGTAAACTGAGTTCTTTCATTTTTTTCTCCTATGTAAATTTAAGTTACAGTTAAAATGGTATTTTTAATTCTGGCGCAATGCGTAAGATCACTTGTTTAAAACTGTCTTGAATTCGTGCTAATGCGCTTTGGTCATTTGCTTCAAAACGCAGCACTAAACAAGGTGTGGTATTAGAGGCGCGCACTAACCCCCATCCTTCTTGGAGCTCCACACGGATCCCATCGACAGTAATAATTTGTGCATTTAAAAACCCATGCTCTGCTTTAAGCTGCTCAATAAAGAGAAATTTCTTTTCTTCAGCAATAGCAATATTAATTTCTGGGGTATTGATACTGTTTGGTAACGCTTTAAAAATATCCGATACCGCCCGCGCATCTTTCGCCACTATTTCAAACAAACGTGCAGCGGCATAACAAGCATCATCAAAACCATACCACCGCTCTTTAAAGAAAAAATGGCCACTCATTTCACCACTTAAAGGCGCATTTAATTCCCGCATTTTGCGCTTGATCAAGGCATGCCCCGTTTTATACATTACAGGAATGCCGCCTTTTTTATGAATACATTCGCTCAAAAACTTAGAGCATTTGACATCAAAAATAATTTGACTTCCCGGGGATCGACTGAGTACATCTTCTGCAAATAACATCATCAGGCGATCTGGCCAAATAATTTCACCTTCATTGGTCACCAATCCTAAGCGATCACCATCGCCATCAAATGCAATGCCTAAATCGGCTTTTTGTTCTTTGACGGTTTTAATTAAATCTTGCATATTTGCTGGCTGGCCAGGATCAGGATGATGATAAGGAAAATCACCATCCACTTCACAATACAGCGGGATCACCTCGCAACCTAAGGAATGAAATAATTTTTCGGCTAAAACGCCTACCACGCCACTGCCACAATCGACAACAATTTTTAATTTTCTTGCTACGCGAATATCTTGTTGGATTTTATTTATGTATTGATCAATGAGGTCGATTTTTGTTTTACAGCCATTCCCTTGTGCAAAGTGTTGTGTTTGGATGATCTGATACAGCGCTTGGATTTGTTCTTCGGCCAATGTGTCGCCGGCTAACATCATTTTAAACCCATTATAATTAGGCGGATTATGACTCCCGGTGACCATGATCCCTGTGCCCGTTTGCAATTCATAAGTGGCAAAATACAACACCGGCGTTGGCACTTGACCAATATCAATCACCTCACAGCCACTCGCCATCAAACCTTCGCTTAAGGCATTTACCAAAAATTCACCCGAATGGCGCCCATCACGCGCCACAATCACCCGCATTTGATCTTGGCTTTGCGCCATGGTGCCAAAACTTAAGCCTAACAAATAGGCTACTTCGCGGGTAAGCGTTTCATCCACTACGCCACGAATATCACAAGCCCGAAAAATTTCGGGCTTGACGGCAGTTATTTTATAATCTGGATTAAGCATGGATTTTTCCTATTGACGACCCGTCGATCCAAACCCACCCGCCCCTCGTTGTGAGGCTGCAAATTCTTCAACAATTTTAAATGCAGGCCGCATCACCGGTACAAAAATTAATTGCGCAATTCGCGCGCCGACTTCAATCGTAAAAGGCAGATCGCTGCGGTTCCAGCAAGAAACCATTAATTCCCCTTGATAATCCGAGTCAATCAGCCCCACCAAATTACCCAACACAATACCATGGCGATGGCCTAAACCAGATCGCGGCACAATCACCGCAGCAAATTCTGGATCCCCAATGTGGATCGCTAAACCTGTTGGGATCAATTCGGTTTGAGAAGGCATAATGATCATAGGATCTTTTAAACAAGCACGTAAATCTAACCCGGCAGAGCCTTCGGTAGCATAAGTAGGCAGAGGAATTTCTTCGCCCACCCGGGGATCAAGAATTTTTAATTCGATTTGCATAACATTCGCCTATCATCGTTAAAAGTTGCGAGGCTGCTTCCAGTTTTGTCATTTTAGGAATAGCATAAGTGTGATCTTGACTAAACACCGTTAAAGCATTCATATCGACATCAAACCCAATATCGGAACGACTCACATCATTTACGGCAATCAAGTCACATTTTTTATCACGTAATTTTTGCTGAGCACTTTCGGGTAAATTTTCTGTTTCGGCGGCAAAACCCACACAAAATGGTTTATTCGGTTGGCTTGCCACGGTAGCTAAAATATCTGGATTCGTCACCAAAGATAATTGCCAGGTTTCTTTGGCGTTTTTTTTAATTTTTTGTGCTGACAGTTGGTTGGGTCGAAAATCTGCTACCGCAGCTGCGCTAATAAAAATATCGGCTTGGGAATAATTTGAGATCACTGCTTGATACATTTGTTCGGCACTTTCTACATCAATACGTTGTACACCACCAGGCGTAGCCAAATTCACCGGACCGCTGATGAGCGTTACCGTTGCACCTTGCGCTTTGGCCATTTGTGCTAATGCAAAACCCATTTTTCCTGAGCTGCGATTGCTAAGATATCTCACGGGATCTAACGCTTCGCGAGTGGGGCCTGCCGTGATCAGCAGTTTTAAACCTGATAAAGCAGAAGTCGTCGCAGGTTGGTTTTGAGTTTGAACTTGGGTTTGAAACAATTGCTTGATGATCTCTTGCGGCTCTAACATGCGCCCTAATCCAACCTCGAGGCAGGCTTGCTCACCCCAATCTGGGCCTAATATCGTCACCCCTCGTGCTTTGATTATTTCAAGATTGTGTTGGGTGGCGGGATGGTGCCACATCGCTTGATTCATTGCTGGCGCAACGAAGATCGGCGCTTGCGTGGCCAAACAAAGTGTTGTTAACAAGTCATCCGCCATTCCCATTGCTAAGGCTGCTAAACGATTTGCACTGAGTGGGGCTATCAAAATGCTCTGCGCCCAACGTGCAAGCTCTATATGGCCCATCGCTGCTTCAAAGTCAGCATCAAATAACTCAGCGTAAACAGGATTGCCGGAAACTGCTTGTAATGTGGTGGAGGTTACAAACTCCTTGGCGCCCGCAGAAAGCACCACACGCACCTCACTGCCTTGTTTTTTCAACAACCGTACCAGTTCAGGCGTTTTGTAAGCAGCAATACCGCCCGTAACTCCAAGTAACCATTGAGTTGCATTCATGGAAATAAATTAACTAACTAAAGTCATTATTTAAGAATGATGTTACGATAACATGCTTTTGCCAGCAAAACACCTTAAACTAAATGCATTGCCCACCTCTTAAGAATTTGGTATAAAGATGGGCTGGATAGAAATTGTCGATGGGGTAAAGCTATGTCTAGAGTGTGTATGGTCACGGGGAAAGGCACTGCTCGTGGCAACAATGTTGCGCACTGTAACAAAAAAGTCAAACGGACCTTTAAAAACAACGTTCATTGGAAAAAGTTCTGGCTCGCTAACGAAAATCGGTTTATTCGCCTTCGTGTTTCTACACACGGCATGCGTATTATCGATAAAAAAGGGATCGAGGTAGTACTTGCTGAATTACGTTCCAAAGTACTGGCAAAAGAGCAATTAGAACAATCTTAAAGGTGTTATTATGGCCAAAAAAGCCGATGCAATTAATATTATTATGCGATCAAGTAAATCACATTATTTTTACACGACTAAAAAAAATAAACGAAACAAAGAGAAGCTGGTGTTAAAGGGGTATGATCCTGTTGTTCGCCAACATGTTGAGTTTAATGAAGAGAAGATTAAATAAATTTCCTCACATTCGCCGCTCGAATTTACGCCGTCTGCAAAGTCAAACTCTTCAAATAGCGCGAAAACTCTTTTAGTGCATTAATTCCTGTCGCTTCTGCTTCGAGGCACCATTTTTGCAGCGCTTCTAGTAGATCACTATCTTTCAAAGAAGATTTTGCCCACAAATTTTGCAAGCGCTCTTTAAATTGATAAACCACATTCACCGCTGTATGCTCAGATAAAAAATTATCGAGTTTCTGCTTTCCTGAAACATCTAGCAAAGAAGTTTCACGTATTAGCAGAGATTTAATGCGACTCCACATGCTAGCATCTTGCCCTTCTTCTGTTTGTTTCGCTTGCTTAAAGACAGGCAAAATAACTTGCTTGGAATAAAGCGCCATCACTTGAAAACGATTTAACACAATGGCTTTCAATGTTTCCATATCAATCTGTGTTTTCCCTGAAACCGTATTAGGGATAGGCGGACGGCGTTTAGCTTTGGCTAATCTAAACACTTCAAGGGTTCGAATGTAAAGCCAACCAATATCAAATTCCCACCATTTTACAGATAATTTAGCGGATGTCGGATAAGTATGGTGATTATTATGAAGCTCTTCGCCCCCAATCAGAATTCCCCAAGGTACAACATTACGAGCTTGATCTGGACATTCAAAATTACGATATCCCCAATAATGGCCAATGCCATTGATAATTCCTGCTGCAAAAAATGGGATCCATGCCATTTGCAATGCCCAAATTGCTAAACCAGGAACGCCCCATAACACTAAATCAATGACGAGCATTGAATAAATACCCCATGAACTTCTTTGAGTATAAACGTGCTTTTCTAGCCAATCTTCTGGTGTGCCTTGCCCATAACGATCTAGCGTTTCTTGATTGACGGCTTCGAAACGATATAACTCTGCACCTTGCCATAACACAAGTGGCAAGCCCAAAATTTGGGGGCTATGAGGATCTTCTACGGTTTCGCATTTAGCATGGTGTTTGCGATGAATGGCTGCCCATTTTTTGGTTTCCATGCCGGTTGTTAACCACAACCAAAATCGGAAAAAATGGCTTATTATCGGATGAAGCTCAAGGGCGCGATGCGCTTGATAGCGATGAAGAAAAATGGTGACTGCGGCAATTGTGATGTGAGTGAGAATCAATAACACAATGGGGTAGCCCCACCACGGTAACGGATATAAACCATAAAACATATCGCCAACCTACCTATAAGCTAGTCAAAAACCTGTTAAGCACAATACTAATACTCCATTATACCCTTTAAATTGATTTTCATAAACGCAAATACGGGGGTATATTCCCCTCACACTTCAAGATGCGAAGATCATTAGAAGTGTTCTTTACGCGATGGGGGTTTCCAAAGGGGGAGAATCGCGATTCTCCCCCTTTGGTGCAAGCGCGGATTCATTCCGCGCGCAGCATATAAACAAGATATACCGCTCTCATCTTCAAGTGCGAGCGGTATATATCGAGTGTAGCTACTTACTTCTTATTCGACAATATCTCATTCCCCTGTCTACGATAAAGATAAATGCACAACAATGCCGCACTCGAGATGATTGCGCTACTAAATAACAGCATGAGTTGCGGTTTTGCAAAATCAAAAATAATCAGAATAATGATAGCGATCACAGGATTAAAATAATAAAAAATACTCAACAAGGGTAAATGCCCGCGTTTAATCCCCACTTCCCAACAATAATAAGCAATGACGGTCGTCGCTATGCCTTTTAAAAATAGCATCCCCCATTCAAAAGGGGTGGGAATAGCAAAATCTTCAAAAAAAACATGCAAAACAACGGCAAATAAAGCACCTATCCCGCTATACATTCCCACCATTTCTGGTGGAACATCTCGGTATTTTCGAGACAGAATAATATAAGTACCCCATAGTAAACTGCTTATCACCGCAAAAAGATAACCGAGCGAATATTCCCACTGATAACCGCCTAATCCCTTACCATCGGTTAACAAGCACCATACGCCAATAAATCCCATGACGGCGCAGGTTAAAAATATTTTGGTGCCATTTTCTTTGAGCAACCATCCACTTAATAACGCAACAAATATTGGCCACAATGCCGTTAATAAATGTGCTTGGGCTGGCGGTGCAGCTTTTAAAGCACAAATGGTTACAAAATGCGTGCCACAAAGCCCAAAGGTACCAATTAACCACACGTACCAAGGTTGTTTAATTTTGTACCATTCTTTACGAAGAGTAAGTAAAACAGCGTAAAATATAAAACAAATCAGCCATGAGATAGTCAGCATTTGCGCTAGGGGAATTTGCTCTAAAAAGACGACGAGAGTTGTCCCTGCTGCCCAAAGAAGCATGGCAAACAAGCCGAGCATGGTTGCCATGCTTTTGGTCAACATTTTATTCTTCGATTATTTGATGATCTTTGCCATGACCAGGCCAGCAAGAAACCAAGCTATCGCCGGATCAACAAAATTGACAACGGTGGTCATGACGGGAAAACCCCACCAATTCCAATTTGAGGCATGGACTAAGAATGCGCCAGCAGTCACCGCAAAAGATAAAAATATCGCATTTTTAAAAACACCTTGCATTGAACTCTTATTAATTATCCAACTGCCCACAAATGCAACTATCAATAAAATAATAAATTGCACCATCAATCCCATTCTCATGTCCCATTTGGTGCCTTTTAAATCCACGGCAAGATAAGCAAATGGACCTTTTTGGGCTTTTTCGGCCCATTCTTTACTTTTTTCTTTATTTTCGTGCAGATCTTTAGTCATATTAGGAATGGTATAAATCCCACTCTCGGTTGCTTCATGTTGGATAGCTTGCGTGATGGCAACCCCATCATCTTTAAAACTTTTCATATCCAAATTGTGCCAAGGCAGAACCATCCAAGAAATGCTTGCCCAGATAAAAGCGACAATTGCCCCAGCCAGCGGTGCTCCAAGACATTTTTTCATCCTTAAACCCTCCCAGTTTCATATGAAAATTTAAACAGTCATATAACATATGTTATAGATAACAGATATAACATGGCGCAAAATATCAGTAAATAGAACAGCACTTTACAAACCAGTTCACTACCTGATAAAATCCTATTTTTTACACTCGATTGATACCATGCTTCACTTGCCAATTAAAACACTCGCCATAGAAAAGATCCAAAAAGGCTACCCTTGGGTATTCGCTCAAGATCTGCAATTAAAAAAATTTCCTGCTGCAAAACCGGGAGATTTGGTTTACTTAACAACACCTACATCAGAACCCATTGCCATCGGCTACATTAATCCGCTCACTAAACTCTGTTGCCGAGTGCTAACCCTCAATACCGATAGCACACTCGACGAAAATTTCTTTTTAGAACGATTTACGACTGCGTTGAGTTTTAGAGAGCACAAATTTTCATCGCCTTTTTATCGTTTAGTGCATGCCGAAAGCGATGCTTTACCTGGTTTAGTGATCGATCGCTTTGGGGATACTTTAGTCTGTCAAACCAACACGGCTGGAATGGAAAAATTAAAGCCTCTGTGGTTTAGTGCTTTGCAAACTTTACTTAAACCTAAACGAGTGATCTTTCGCGACGATGTGCCATTACGAAGTAAAGAAGGCCTAGAGTTATCTATTTCTGCTCCAATAGGTGATCTTGAAACGTTAATTGAGGTTGAAGAAAATGGTTTGACTTTTTATGCTGATCCGAAAAGCGGCCAAAAAACTGGTTGGTTCTACGATCAACGTCTTAATCGCCATTGGATCGCCGAAAGAGCGTGTGGCAAAACCGTGCTTGATCTTTACACTTACAGCGGCGGTTTTGGGATTGCTGCAGCCGGCAAAGGTGCAAAACATGTCACCTTAGTCGACAGCTCTGAGCATGCACTGATGCTTGTTAAACAAGCAGCAACAACGAATCATGTTTTATCTTCATGTGAATTGATCCGCGAGCAAGTTTTTTTGTTATTACCGCGTTTAATTGCTGCCAAACAAAAATTTGAGCTGGTGATCGCTGATCCGCCCGCTTTTGTGAAACAAGCTAACCACAAAGCAGTTGGCCTTCGTGGTTATCAAAAACTGAGTTTTCTTGCTAGTCAGTTAGTTGCACCGGGCGGAATGTTTTTTATTGCGTCTTGTTCTCATCATGCAACCTCGCATGATTTTCGCCAGGCAGTAGAGCAAGGGATCCAAAAAGCACAAAGACAATTCCAATTGCTGCGCAAAGGCGGCGCCGATACAGATCATCCCATTCACCCTTTATTACCACAAACACATTATTTGAAATCACTCACATATAAATTAAACTAATATTAGTATTTTATGAGAAAAAGTAGTAAACATCATGATTCACCGACTCGCACGCTGGTTTCCGATTGGTTGGGCCCTGCATCGTACTTTTAAAAAGGGTTATCACTGGAAAGATTTAAAAGCCGATTTTTCGTCTGCCATCGTTGTTTCTTTAATTGCCCTTCCGCTTTCTATGGCTTTAGCCATTGCCATTGGTATGCCTCCGCAACACGGAATTTATACTGCGATTGTTGCGGGGATCACCGCAAGTTTACTCGGGGGCTCAAAATTTCAAGTCAGTGGGCCAACGGCTGCCTTTGTGGTTATCTTAATCCCCATTGTTGCTGACTTAGGATTACGCGGCTTAATTTGGTGCCAAATCATTGCAGGGATTTTGCTGATTATTTTTGGGATCGCAAAACTCGGCAAGTTGATCCAATATATTCCCTATCCGGTGATTATTGGTTTTACCGCGGGAATTGCAGTTGTGCTTGCGACTATTTCCTTAAAAGATTTTTTAGGATTAAATATCGACTCTCTTGGCCATCATTATGTCGACAAAATTATCACTATTGCACAGCATGCCGAAGATATTAACTTTGCGACCACGTTAACAGGCATTCTCACTATTGCCACTATTGTATTATCTAAACGAAAATTAAAAACAATCCCTGCACCCATTGTGGGTGTTGTTGTTGGCACTTTATTTGCAATGTTGTGTAACATGTTGGGATATCCGATTGCTACCATCGGTTCTGAATTTAGTTATATTCATGATGGAATAACGCATAGCGGGATCCCCCCGTTCCCACCTATATTCCATTTACCCACCTTCGAACCAGAAAATCTTTTTACGATCCCATCGTTCGAAGAATTTAAAATACTTTTACTTCCTGCATTTATTATTGCTGCTTTGGCAGCATTAGAATCGTTACTTTCTGCGACCATTGCAGATAATTTAACCAATACGCGTCATCATCCAAACGCTGAATTAAATGGCATTGGGATCACTAATATTTTAACCGGATTAGCGAGTGGTATTCCTGCAACGGCTGCTATTGCTCGCACAGCCATTAATATCCATCACGGTGCAAAATCACCTATTTCCAGTATGATCCATGCTTTATTAATTTTAGTGTACGTGGTACTTCTTGCGCCTTTTATCGGCGCAATTCCCATGTCTACACTTGCCGCGCTGCTGATCCTGACTGCTTATAATATGTCGCATTTGCCACAATGTGTAAGTACGTGTCGACTTGCTCCGGTAAGTGATCGTTTAGTTTTACTGAGCAGTTTTATCGTGACTGTGTTGATTGATATGGTGGCAGGGGTGACGATCGGGGTAGTGTTGGCCGGGATATTTTTTATTAAGGGGTGGGTGGGGTTGAGGTGGCAGGAGTGATTAATTAGCTTTGTTTAATTATTCTTGCTAACTGTTTAAGGAAAAAGCTTATTTTTGAAAGGAGTTTTTCATGGATATATGTAATGTATTAGGGCAACCGTCTGGAATAGCAGCAGTAATTTCAGCAATTGCTGCGGCAATTTCTGCATTTGCTGCTTATAAAGCCCTAAAGTATCAAAGCTCTCGCGATAAAGCATTTATAAATGTACTATTGGACACGCGTACTAACCCTAACCATCATATTGATGTTTCGTTAAAAAACTCTGGTTATCACCGAGCAAAAGATATTAATTTTAAAATTACTCTGATAGTCGGAGCCAGTGAAAAGCTAGAAAAGAAAGAAGGTCATTTCCCCTCTATGGTAACAAAT
>JBIOEB010000040.1:0-18152 GCA_044445585.1 Candidatus Berkiellales bacterium | reverse complement strand
GTATATACATTGATTTAGATTGTTAAAAAGTTCAGGGTGTTAAAAATATTTCTTTCCTGATTGCTAACTATAATAAAGAGTAACATATAATTTGATAGATAACTTAGGCTAATTTGGAATAACTTTATGCAAAGTAATCTGTTAAAAGGTAAAAAAGCCTTAATTATTGGGATTGCGAATGAAAACTCTATTGCTTATGGCTGTGCAAAGATGCTCACCCAAGCAGGCGCTGAAATTGCAATCACCTATCTGAATGAAAAAGCAAAACCCTATGTGGATAAAGCGGCTTCGGAATTGAATCCCACCATTTATGAAAAATGTGATGTCACCAATGATGATGATTTGATCAATGTTTTTAAAAAAATCGAATCGCAATGGCACACATTAGATATTGTTATTCATTCCATTGCGTTTGCCCCTAAGGCTGATTTACATGGGCCAGTGATTAATTGCTCGAAAGAGGGTTTTTTATTAGCCATGGATATATCGTGTCATTCTTTTTTACGTATTGCTAAACTGGCTCGCCCTTTGATGAAACAAGGGGGAAGCCTATTTGCCATGAGTTTTTATGGCGCTCAAAAAGTCGTTCAACATTACAATATGATGGGCCCTGTCAAAGCCGCTTTAGAAGCAGCGATGCGGTACTTGGCTGCAGAATTGGGGCCTGAAAACATTCGGGTGATCCCTATTTCGCCTGGGCCAGTCAAAACACGAGCAGCCTCTGGGCTGGAACATTTTGATAAATTGCTTGAAGAAGCACAAGAAAAATCTCCCATGAGAACTTTGGTTGACATTGAAGATGTGGGTGCCATGGTGGCTTATCTTTCGAGCGATTATGCAAAAACGA
Source organism: Candidatus Berkiellales bacterium (assembly GCA_044445585.1). Classification (GTDB taxonomy): domain Bacteria; phylum Pseudomonadota; class Gammaproteobacteria; order Berkiellales; family Berkiellaceae; genus Berkiella. The sequence continues at coordinate 17,305 of JBIOEB010000040.1, read as the reverse complement.
TTACTGGGGAAACGATTTACATTGATGCAGGATATCATTTATTAGGTTAATGAATTGGAAACAAGATGAAAAACAAAGACATCACTATTGCAGGATATAAAGTTTCCCCTGGGGAACATGCCATTGTTACTTTACCCTCAGCCGATCTTTATACCCAAACTGAAATGGGGATCCCAGTTCATGTTTTTAATGGAAAAAAAGCAGGGCCTCACGTTTTTATTACCAGTGCGATCCATGGCGATGAGTTAAATAGCATTGAAATTATTCGTCGTTTACATCTTCAAAAATGGATCCGTAATATCAAGGGAACGTTGATTACCATCCCCGTTGTTAATATTTATGGATTTATTTTACAATCTCGTTATTTACCCGATAGACGCGATTTAAATCGTTCCTTTCCAGGATCAAAAAAAGGATCTTTAGCCGCTAGGCTTGCTTCCACGCTGATTGAAGAAATCATATCACAATGCCAATATGGTATCGATTTACATACCGGAGCGTATGGAAGATCGAATTTACCGCAATTAAGGGTTAACCTTGCAACGCCAGGTACCAAGCAGCTGGCAAAAGCTTTTGATGTGCCTGTGATTATTGATGCAGAAATTCGTGATGGTTCTTTACGACAGGCTGCTAATGAGCTGGGGATCCCTGTTTTAGTCTATGAAGGTGGCGAGGCATTACGATTGCGAGAAATGTCCGTTCGCATGGGGCTAAGAGGTATTATCAATGTCTTAAATTATCTGGGCATGATTAAAACACCAACTACTAAAAAATTGACCCATCTTAAACCTTTGATCACCAACAATGCCCGTTGGGTACGTGCAAGTGTGAGTGGTATGTTACAGCCAACGCGTGATTTTACTGAATCTTTTGTGGTTAAAAAAGGCGAGATTCTTGCCCACATTCATGATCCTTTTCTAATGAATCCTTCCGCGGCTATTAAATCCCCGTTTAACGGGGTTGTCATTGGTATTGCTAATTTACCAGTCGTTAACGAAGGGGATGCAGTTTATAACATTGCCAGTGTCAAAAAACTTAAAAATATTAAGGCCTATATTGAAGATTTACGAGATGAGATTATTCTACATTATTAAGTAATAGAAAAAACCATGACACATAAACATATTGGAGTCATCAATGCAGGATCCTCTAGCATAAAATTTGCATTCTTTGATGTGTCCAATCACTTAACAAGAACATTGTATGGTTTAATTGAAAACATTAAAACAAAACCTGTTTTTAAGATAGTTAAAGCCGATGGTTCAACTGAGGAAATATCTGATTTCCCCCAATCGGCTGATTACCATTATTTGTATCAATTTTTGTTTTCTTATTTTGCTGAAAGGAAAATGAACGTTTTAGCGGTAGGCCATCGTGTGGTACATGGGGGTAAGGAATATACGGCTCCCACCAAAATAACGCCCGAAATTATTCAGGATCTCAAAAAATATAATTCGTTTGCACCCTTGCATCAACCTTATAATCTTCAAGCGATCGAAATCATACATGAACTACTTCCACAGTTAACGCAAGTGGCATGTTTTGACACGGCGTTTCATCGCACCCATCCGCCGGTTGCCGACACATTTGGCTTGCCACGCTCCTATACTCAAGCGGGTATCCATCGTTATGGTTTTCATGGCTTGTCGTATGAATATATCGTGCATCACTTAACCGAAAAAAGTTCGCCCCTTCAGGAAAAAATGATTGTGGCGCATCTTGGCAATGGTGCAAGCCTTTGTGCCATCAAAGAAGGTAAAAGTATTGATAGTACCATGGGGTTTACGGCCGTCGATGGCCTTTTAATGGGAACACGCTGTGGCAGCTTAGATCCAGGAGTGATTTTATTTTTGCTTGACGCCCAAAAAATGACTTGCCAAGAAATTGAAAATTTACTTTATACGAGATCAGGGCTTTTAGGAGTTTCAGGGATCAGTAGCAATATGCAAGTACTTTTAAATGATCACAGCCCTAATGCACAAGAAGCCATTGAGCTTTTTGTTTATAGAATTTGTCGCGAAATCGGTGCGCTGATGAGTGTATTAAAAGGGCTCGACAGGTTGGTGTTTACCGGTGGTATTGGTGAACATGCTGCGCCTATTCGAGAAAAAGTTTGTCAAGAGATGAGTTGGGCGGGCATTAAAATTGATCGTGATAAAAATAACCAACATCAATCCATCATGAGTGATCCGCAAAGCAAAGTTGAAGTTTGTGTGATCCCTACTAACGAAGAGTGGATGATTGCGCGACATACTTATTCTTTGGTCAAGACAAATTAAGCCCACCATTCGATCTAAGTCTGCAATGCTAACGCATTACTCAACGCAACAAATTCCGCCACACTCATTGTTTCTGGTCGCCGAATAGGATCGATATTAACCTTTTCAAATAGGGTTACCGGTACCAGCGTTTCAAGAGCGTTTTTAAGCGTTTTCCGTCGATGTTGAAAGGCAACGGCAACTACTTGTGAAAATAATTTAAAGTCATTGGCAATCGGGTGCGGGAAATTTTCACTAAAGGGTTTTAAACGGATCACACTCGACATCACTTTAGGTGGGGGGGAAAATGCATTCGGTTTTATATCAAACAGCATCTGCGGTTGACATGCATATTGTACCATGATAGTTAAGCGCCCGTATTCATGATGTTTCGGTACGGCACAGATCCTTTGTGCGACTTCCTTTTGCAGCATAAATAACATATCATTTATTAAATGCGTATAGGATAAAAGATGAAATAATAAAGGAGTTGAAATATTATAGGGCAAGTTACCAAAAACACGTAATGTTTGCGATTTATCGGTACACAGTCCGCTAAAATCAAATTGTAAAGCATCCTGCTCATAAACGGTGAGATCGGCAGGTGAATAAGTCGACCGTAATTTTTGACAAAGATCGCGATCAATTTCGACCACATTCAGATGTTTAATAAATCTTAATACTTGCGCAGTTAAGGCGCCAGTTCCTGCGCCTATTTCAACTAAATTATCATCGGGCTGTGGGTTTAAGGCTTTGATAATTTTGTCGATGATTTGGCGATCTTTTAAAAAATGTTGTCCAAAGCGTTTGCGGGGGAACACGGTGGTTAATGCCCAAAACAAAATTGCGCCGCCACTTGGACGGCTTGAATTAAACTACTTTCATCGGCTTGATTGGTTCCCGCCAGATCTAACGCCGTGCCGTGATCAACCGAGGTGCGTAAAAAGGGGAGCCCTAAAGTGATATTCACGATATCACCAAAAAATAACGCTTTGATAGGCGCTAATGCTTGATCATGATACATAGCTAAAATAGCATCGACTGCACCACGATTTTTGGGCGTGAAAGCAGTGTCAGCGGGGAGGGGGCCTAACAGTTTTAGCCCCTTTTCCTGGAAGTGTTTGATCACGGGGATCACAACATTTTGTTCTTCACTTCCTAAAAGCCCGCCTTCGCCGGCATGTGGATTAATGCCGCAGATGCTAATAATGGGGTTCGGTTTTTTAAAAAGATGAATTAATCCATGCTGTAAAATTTCTATTGCTTTAGTTAATCGTTGTGGGGTGATTAAAGAGCTAACCTTATTGAGCGGACAGTGCGTGGTCACCAAAGCAACAATTAACGGTGGCGTGTAAAAGACCATCAACACATTATCAACTTTTGCGAGCTTGGCGAAGTATTCGGTATGTCCGGAAAAAGCATAACCATCTTGATTCATGATCGCTTTGTGAATGGGGCCAGTGACCAACGCATCACAAATTTGATCAGCACATAACTGATATCCGCTATCAAGGGTTTTGCGAACATAATCATTGTTTGCACTATTTAATTTACCGGGAACACACGGGGCAGCAGGTTTAATATCCACAATTGCTAATGTGCCTTCGCCATTGTTTTGCACCGGGCGGCTGTTAAGTTCGTATAGAGTCAGCGGAAGATTTAATAATTTTGCTCGAGCGTAAAGCAAATCTGAGGAACCCACCACCACGACTTCCCCAGGAAGTTTCTTCTGAGCCATTTTAATACAGATGTCAGGTCCAATTCCTGCGGGTTCGCCTAGGGTGAGCGCAAGTCGTGGAGTGTTTTTTCCCTTAGCTTTCATCATATTTTTTGACGTAAGCCTCATCCACAATCTGCCGAACCCACATTTGCATTTTTTCTTCAAATCGGCGTTGCTGGATCATTTCTTTGGCTTTTTGCCGCAGGGCAGTTTCGTCATTGGTTTGTGATTTACGATCGAGGACTTGGACAATATGCCAACCAAACGGTGTGGCAAAGGGTTCACTGATTTCTTCTACCGCAAGCGTTTCCATTTTGCCGCTAAATTCTGGGGCTAATACTTCTCGACTGACCCAGCCTATCGATCCGCCATTGCTGGCAGAGGCCAAATCGGCGGAATGGGTTTTTGCTAATTTTGCAAAATCCTCTCCGTTCAAGATCTTTTGGCGAATTTCGGTTAGGCGTTGTTTAGCATCATTATCAGAAGTATTGGCATTTTTTTTAATGAGAATATGTCTTACTAGCGATTTTTCAACAGTTGTTTGGGCAATTTGTGAGCTGGATCGTTTATCTAAAAGTTTAATGATGTGAAAACCACTGCTACTGCGAATGGGATCGGCAATATCATTCGCGTTTAATGCCGTTACGATTTTTTCAAAAATGGTCGGAAGTTCAGCTAATTTTCGCCAACCCAAATCACCACCACTGAGTGCTTGTTCGCCTTTAGATTCGGCAAAGGCCATTTGAGCAAAATCCTTGCCCTTACGAAGGTCGCTGACAATTTCTTTTGCTTTTTGTGAAGCGGAGTTGAGCTCGTCAGTGGTGGGGGCATCAGGAAGCGGGATGAGAATATGGCCCAGTCGAAATTCATTGACCATGCCGCCTAAACCATTCGGAGATTGTAAAAATTGGGAAATTTCTTGTTCGCTGATGTGAATGTTACTTAAAATATCACGTTGCTGTAATTGTGAAATTTCCATTTGATGGCGAACATTGTTACGGTAAAAATCAAAATCGAGCCCTTCGCGTGCAAGGGCTTCTCGCAGTTGCGTCACTGTCATGTGATTTTGTTTTGCGATGTTATCGATGGCATTATCTAGGCCTGCTTCAGTGATGGTGATCCCGCTTCTTTTTGCTATTTGGAGTTGAACTTCATTCAAAATAAGATGATCAAGTACTTGCTTTTCTAATACCGAAATCTCAGGCACTGCCGTACCACTTCGCTGTATTTGCTGACCAATGATTTTAACCTGTTGGGCCAGTTCGCTTTTGGTGATAATGGTGTCGTTGACGATTGCAGCAATGCCATCCAATGGTTGTGGTTTAGCAAACACCGATCCGGTAAGCAGGATGCTGGTACAGAGTAACCGCTTGAATTTACGCATGTTGTTATCCATTAAAAAATTGATATTATAACTAACTTAATTAGATGAAGAACCATTGCGTGGCATTGTAGCATTCTTTGAACAACAACTAAAATTGCAAATACTCTGAGATGGAGGCACCGTAGCGCTGTCCCAAAATCCCTCTTGTTCGCTACGCTCACCTCTCCCTTTTTCAAAGGGAGAGTTTATGTGGGCTTCGCCCACAAAGGATCTGTCGCGAAGCGACATAATGTCTCCCTTTGAAAAAGGGAGACCGCGCGTAGCGCAGAGGGATTTTATTAGAACAACGGAATATCCTGCGGCGGGAACCCAATTTGACGTCGCGGCCCAATTTGTTGGCGATCATAAAGTGGTAAATATCCCGGGATTTTTTGTTTTAATTTACTATCTGGATTATTAAATTTACCAATGCTGCTTAATCCTTTGAATACCACCTGTGCGAGGACTGCATTAGCATATTTTGGATAAATAGAATTGGTGGATTGACGATATTGCATTCCTACCAGTTGCAGTGCTAAGCAACACGTATCGTATTCTAAACCCCCTAAAACTTCGATGGTTTGGCGTTCTTCTAGATCATATTGAAAGCGGGATAAAAATTGCCAATGCAATTTAAGAGGCCAAAAAAAGGAAATATCTGCTTGATGTAATCGCCCCAATTCTCCGGTAGCAAAATCGACTTGTGCAATATCATGTGCTAGCCAATAATAATTTAAATTAATAATTTTTTTAAAGGAAGGGTGATATTGTAAATTGAAGGAAGCTTGTTTTGTTTGTTGATGAAAACTATCCCATTCCAAAAAAAATCCCCCTGTCCAGATTGGGCTGGCATGTAATTCTGCCTGGGTAATCAGCGTTGAATGATGTGAATTTGCCGTGGGATCTTCAAATTCAAAACAGTTAGTATTGGCTTCATCAAGTTGTTCACAAAGGGAAACATGTCGACGTTGAAAGTAAAAAATTTGACCAATGCTTGCCCGTAGCCATTCTTGTCCACCGTGATGAGGCAACAATCGTGAAGTCATGCTGAGGGTAATTTGATTGGCATCTGCAATGCGATCACGGCCACTGAAACGATTGTCACGAAAAAGTTGGGCATAGCTAAAGTTCATGATCCCGCTATCGAAATCTGGGTATTGATGTTGATCACGAAAAGGGACGTAAAGGTAATATACACGCGGCTCAATGGTTTGAATGAATTCATGGTGTTTATAGTGCAAATCACGTTCAAAAAATAATCCGCTGTCGATATCGTATAAAGGAATGATACGATTCGGGTGGCTAGGCATTGATTGTGAGGTGGCATCTTTCCCTAAATGTAATGAATAATAAAGCCAATCTTCTTGCAACCTTGGGGTAATATAGTACCAAGATTCTTGTATGGGCAAACTCATGCTTGGGCGTAAATGTAAACGTTGCCCAACCGTGACAGGTTCATCGGTAAGAAGGTTAGGAAGACGATTAAAATTAACCGTTTCACCATTTAAGCCAAAGGTTAAATTGAGAATTTGATTGGGATAAAGTGTTTGAAATACCCATTGTGGCTGTCTTTTATATATTTCTTCATTGATAGGTTTAGAAAGAGGCTCTAACACTTGGTATTCTTCAATATTAAAAAAATGCGACCAATTATCGCCAAAATAAGAAAGATTAGCTTGTTGTGGCAAATGAATGGTACTTGCCGTATTAATATCATTGCCTAAATCCACAAAATAATTATCGTCACTGACGCGGTCAAATAAAATATTCATTTGCCAACGGTTTCCCCATCGGGTGGTGTGGCGATAATTAAAAGCGTAACGATTATCGCTGCCATTTAATCCTTGCATTCTGGGGTCGTTCAGTGGAAGGGGCGGGGATGACAAGGTATTTTTAGCGAAAGCGGCGTATTTTCTGTCATTCGGTAAGAAATACCATTGAACAGTGCCTTCACTATGATTGAATAAGTAGCGAAAGGTAGATTGGCCTTCGGTCCCACGTTCGCTCAACCATCGCCCGGCAAGCGAAAGATCGTAATTAGGGGCGATATTCCAATAATAAGGAATGGTGACTTCATTCCCTGAATTGCTTGAGGTTCCATAGGAAGGAAATAAAATACCGCTATGTCGCTTGTTATCAATGGGGTAATTAAAATAAGGGAAATAAAAAATCGGAACGTTATATAATTCTAGCCAAATATTTTTGGCCACTGCCCGCCCTTTTTTGGGTGATAAAGTAATTTTTTGGGCATGGAGTAACCATGTGGTGCGATGCGGAGAACACGTGGTATAGCTTGCACCTTCTAAATTAATTTTAATATCTTTGTTGATATCAATATGCTTCGCTTTGCCACGCGCATGTCTATCGTATAAACGATAGGATGTTCCTTCGATTTGCAAGTAACGATGGAGATGATCATATTCTGCAGATTCTCCGTAGATATTTAAGCCAGGGGCATAGAAGTGAATGTGACCCATGGCAAATAATCGTTCGAAATCATGAGTAGAAGGCGAACGTTCAACAATGACTTTATCGGCGTTTAAATAGCGGTTGCCTTGCTTAAGCGCCACAAAACCTTCTAATATCGACTTGCCTTCGAAGGTCATTGCCGATTCATTTGCCGATAATTCAATTGGCAAACGAAAAAAATCATCTTCCTGTACTGGGCCGGTGACGAGAGGCTCATAATGCCCTCCACAAAGACTCACCGCAGCACTTTCGCTGATCCAATCAGAAAAATCTTCTGCGGGTTCTTTTGCGCCATAGAGGCAAGTACTTCCCAGCAGAAAAAGTAAATAAACTAACCTTGTAATGATTGCCAAGTTGAATATATCATGGTTTAAAGGAATGGATTTTAAGCTAAGGGGTTGCTTAGGACAAAGTATTAATAACATATACTCTTTCCATGTGGGGTGGAACAGAGGCCGCTCCTACGTATAATGCAATGAGAGGGCACATGCCAAATATTAAGTTTGAATTCCAACGGTGGGTTGGCCAGCAGCTAGGGACCCATGAGTTGATCCTTGAACCCTTAACCGGTGATGCAAGTTTTCGATCATATTTTCGCGTGCGAGCAGGCAAAGCAAGTTATATCCTGATGGTAGCACCGCCCACCAAAGAGCGAACAGATATTTTTGTTAACCTTGCTCGTGCTTGGAAAGAAAAGGGTTTACCGGTGCCAGCCATTTTGGGATGGGAACCTGATCAAGGATTAGTGCTGTTATCCGACTTTGGAGATGTGTTGTTGTCTCAAGTATTAAACGATGAAACAGCCGATCCTTTTTATCAAACAGCGATGCAACATTTATTGTTATTGCAAACCCAAATTCCGATCACGGATTTACCTGTTTTTAGTGAAGCGCATATTCGTTTAGAACTCAGTTATTTTAAAGAATGGTTTTTAGATAAATTATTAGGAATTCAAATCACCGCAGAAATTAATCAATTACTAGAACAAGTCAATGACTGCTTAATTACTAATTTGCTTTCACAACCTCAAGTTGCCATTCACCGTGATTATCATTCTCGTAATTTAATGGTATTAAATACCCAAGGCCAACTGGGGATAATTGATTTTCAGGATGCCATGGTTGGCCCCATCACCTATGATTTAGTATCGATTTTTAAAGATTGTTATATCGATTGGTCTCAAAATAAAGTTCATCGTTGGGCAAAATGGTTCTTTGATAAATTAATCGAAAACAAATCTTTATTGCCGATGGATTTTTCATCCTTTTTAGGATGGTTTGATTTTGCAGGATTACAGCGCCACTTAAAAGTGCTTGGCATTTTTTCGCGGTTAAAATTACGTGACAATAAACCCAACTATCTTGCCGATATGCCCAGGATCATGAATTACGTATTGCCGGTGACGCAGCATTATGCTGCTTTTGCGGAATTCGATGCCTTTTTAAGATCCGAGGTAATGATTCCATTACAAAAAATATGGCAAGAACAAAATATTAATACGGTTGTGAAGGTGGCCTAAATGCGAGCAATGATTTTAGCTGCAGGTAGAGGCAATCGTTTGCGACCCCTAACCGATACTTGCCCTAAGCCCTTAATCCAAGTGGGTGGCAAACCGTTGATTGCCTATCATATCGAAAATTTAAAAAAAGCGGGAATTTCGAAAATAATTATCAATGTGTCACATTTGGCTGAAAAAATACAAGATTTTCTGGGTGATGGTGAAAAATGGGACGTAGCAATTTCTTATTCTTTTGAACCTACGATGCTTGAAGTCGGCGGCGGAATATTTAAAGCGTTGCCCTTATTAGGGCAAGATCCCTTTATCATTGTCAATGGGGATATCTGGACCGACTACCCCATTGCTAAATTACCGCAAAAACCAAAAGGCTTGGCGCATTTAGTATTAGTCGACAATCCTCCTCATAATCAAAATGGTGATTACGGCTTGCAAAGTGATGGCAGATTAATCCGTTCACCACAATACACTTACTCTGGGATCTCAGTGTTAGCACCGGAATTGTTTAAAGGGTGTCAGATCGGAGCTGCTTTTCGCTTAGCGCCGGTGCTAGATCAAGCGATGCGGGATCAACTGTTATATGGAGAATATTATTCTGGTTCATGGACGGATGTGGGTTCAATCGAACGTTTGCAAAGTTTAGAAAAATCTTTAGCATGGTCTTCAACTTTAGTTAAATAGGCACAGAAACAATTGACGTATATATATGGGAAAATAGCAGGTGCCATTTTAGGTGGCCTGATTGCTGGTCCGATGGGCTTTATGCTCGGGATTATCGTTGGCCATTTATTTGATAAAGGATTGGCACTCAATGAGCGTTTGTTAGTACCGGATGTGGCGCTAGCGAGAAAAGTCTTTTTTAAAACGACTTTCATGATCATGGGATACATTGCTAAAGCCGATGGCCGGGTCAGTGAACGCGAAATTCAAATGGCGCGCAGTGTTATGGAACAATTACATTTGACTCCCGATCAAAAAATGTCTGCCATCCAATATTTTAATCAAGGGAAATCACCCCAATTTAATTGGGGGGAAACCATGGATGTTTTTGTTAAATTTTGTGGTTATCATCCTCAACTCATTCAAATGTTTGTTGAGATCCAACTTAAAGCTGCTTTTGTCGATGGTTTAGAAAATCACTATAAACGTCATGTATTAGAAATGGTTTGTGATAAATTAAATGTGCCGCTTTCTGTATTGTCGCAAATGGAATCACAATATCGTGCGGAGCGCGTCTTTCGTGAACCACAACGTACTCCGCAAGATGAACTTTCTAGTGCGTATGCGCTGCTGGGAATTTCCGACAAAGTAAGTGATCAACAAGTCAAAAAAGCTTATCGCCAATTAATGAGTCAGCATCACCCTGATAAATTAGTGTCAAAAGGGTTGCCAGAAGAAATGATTAGAATGGCCACTGAAAAGACACAAAAAATTCAGAAGTCATATGAGGTTATTTGTAAGGCGAGGGGGATTAAGTAATACCACCTTTCTGCGTGCCAAAAATAATTTTTTCACACCAAATGTAATACAAACATACAAAAAATTGGGGACGATCCGAAGATCGCCCCCTGCCATGCAGGATAGGCGTGAAAAGTATATTAAATGGAATTATCTAATGCAATAGTAAAAAATATTTTATTTCAGGATTTTTGTTTTAAGCAAAATCAGTATAATTTTTAAACCATCTTAAAGTTAAATTTAAATTTAAAATTAAAATGTTTTGTATTACATGGAAGATTGTATGACAAAATTGTTGCAAGCAACATGATGTTCCCTGGAAAGACATTCTAGACAAATTCTTTTATCCGTTATGAAGTATCGTCAGCAAATAGAACAGGCTGAAGCACTACCCGGAACACATTAACGCAGCCCCCGCCAATTTTGTACGCTTCCCAAATGATTAACTATATTAAATAGACTACTACAATAATCAAATATAGTTAGTCGATTGGATGATTTGTGATGCTCTCCGAGAACCCAAGCTCTCCTCCTCAAGAGAAGATAATCACACGCTTAAAAACCTTTATTGCCCATGGAAGGCAACACGGTTTTGCGCTTATTCATAAAATGATATTCCTTATTGCCATCATTCTCTTGCTAGTTTGTATTTGGTGGATTTGGCACATCATCACCCACGCTAAAAAGGATCACCATGCACAATTGATCAACGTCGTGCTAGCTACGGCACAAAAAACAGATGTGCCTGTTTACTTAAATGCATTAGGCTCGGTAACGCCACTTGATTCTGTGACGGTGAAATCGCAAGTAAATGGCCAAATGCAACAGGTCTTTTTTAAAGAAGGGCAAATGGTTAAGCGAAATGCGCTTCTGGCACAGATCGACGAGCGGCCATTTAGAGCCCTGTTAAATCAATACCAAGGGCAGTTAGCACATGATCTCGCACTACTTGAAAATGCACGATTGGATCTCAAACGTTATGAAACGCTGTGGAAAGAAGATTCCGTTTCCAAGCAAACTTTAGATACACAAACATCATTAGTAAAACAATATGAAGGAGCGGTTAAATCAGATCGCGGTTTAGTCGATACGGCACGCGTGAATCTTATTTTTTGTCGCATCATTTCCCCCATCGATGGTCGAATTGGTTTGCGTTTAGTGGATCCAGGAAATTTTGTGCAAACAACCGATACGACTGGTTTATTTGTCATCAATAAACTGAATCCCATCACTTCGGTATTTGTGTTGCCTGAAGATAATATTCCGCAAATCATGAAATCAATAAAAGCAGGAAAAAAATTGATTACGAAAGCTTATGATCGCAGTCAAAATAAATTACTTTCGACCGGAATTTTACACGCGGTGGATAATCAAATTGATCCCACTACCGGAACAGTTAAACTAAAGGCCCACTTTAAGAATGATGATGATGTGCTATTTCCTAATCAATTTGTTAATATCAAACTTTTAGTAGACACCCTCTCACAAGCAATCGTTATCCCCACGCCCGCGATCCAACGCGGCACACATAATTTTGTTTATAAATACGATAGCAACACGCAAACCGTTCACATGACGCCAATTACAACCGGCATGGTAGAAGGCGATAACACCGTAGTGACCAAAGGTATTAACCCTGGCGACGTCATCGTGGTTGAAGGCACGGATAAACTCATTGATAACATGAAAGTGATGGCTTCACCCGAGAATCATCAGAGTGGAAAGCAATGAGCCCCTCACGTCCTTTTATTTTACGACCCATCGCGACGTCCTTGCTAATGATTGCTCTGATGTTTGGAGGAATATTAGCGTACAATTTATTACCCGTTTCAGCATTACCGCAAGTAGATTATCCTACGATCCGCGTCTCAACGTATTATCCTGGAGCAAGTCCGGAAGTCACCACGTCACTGATCACCGCGCCGCTTGAAAGACAATTTGGCCAAATGCCAGGCCTGAATCAAATGACATCCACTAGCTCGAATGGTGCTTCACTCATTACTTTGCAATTTTCACTCAATGTTGGGTTAGATGTCGCCGAGCAAGAAGTACAAGCCGCGATTAATGCAGCAGCAAATTTTTTGCCGACGGATTTACCCAATCCTCCTGTTTATAGCAAAGTCAATCCTGCCGATGCGCCGATCATGACGTTAGCGTTGACATCAAAAACCCTGCCCATGCCACAGGTTGAAAATTATGCCGAAACGCGCTTTGCGCAAAAAATTTCGCAATTAAGTGGTGTGGGCTTAGTGAGCATTAGCGGGGGGCAGCGTCCTGCCGTGAGGATCCAAGCAAATCCTAATGCTTTAGCCGCCTTAGGGTTAAGCTTAGAATCTTTACATGCTGCGATAGCTGCAGCGAATACCAACCAAGCAAAAGGTAATTTTGATGGTAAAGAATTATCTTATACCATCAATGCCAATGATCAATTATTAACCAGTGCCGCTTATCGACCCATCATTATTGCTTTCCATAATGGTGCGCCGGTTCGCGTTTCGGACGTAGCTACGGTTGTCGATGGTGCAGAAAATGTAAAATTGGCTGCTTGGATGAACGAAACCCCTGCCGTAATTTTAAATATTCAACGTCAGCCAGGGGCCAATGTGATTGAGGTGGTGGATCGCGTCAAAACACTGCTGCCACGATTAAGTGCTACTTTGCCAGGCGGAATCGAAGTGAAGGTATTAGCGGATCGTACCAATACGATCCGTGCTTCGGTGCTGGATGCAGAGCTTGAGATGTTACTGGCAGTCATCTTGGTTGTGATGGTGATTTTTTTATTTTTGCTCAATGTGCCTGCAACATTCATTCCAAGTGTTGCCGTGCCACTTTCGTTAGTAGGCACCTTTGGTGCGATGTATTTGTTCGGTTTTAGTATAAATAATTTGACCCTCATGGCCTTGACGATTGCAACCGGTTTTGTAGTGGATGATGCTATCGTCATGATAGAAAATATTTCCCGTTATATTGAACAAGATGAAAAACCGTTAGAAAGCGCCTTAAAGGGAGCAGAGCAAATTGGATTTACCATTATGTCGTTAACCGTATCTTTAATTGCGGTTTTGATCCCATTGTTGTTTATGGGGGATGTGGTTGGCAAATTATTCCGTGAATTTGCGATTACCTTGGCAGTAACAATTTTATTATCTGCTTTTGTTTCTTTAACCTTAACCCCGATGTTATGTGCACGGATCTTGCGTAAACATTCAGCCGGTGAATTCAGCAAATTAGAAAAAGGTGCCTTTAATATTCAAAAAAAATTAATCCAAAAATACGATGAATCCTTAAAATGGGTTTTTAAACATCAAGGGTTAATTTTGGTGATCGCTGTTTTGACTTTAGTATTAACGCTAACCCTTGCTTATTTTATCCCTAAAGGCTTTTTCCCTATTCAAGATACCGGTTTTATACAAGGCATTTCAGAAGGGCCGCAGTCGATTTCCTTCAAAGCGATGAGCGAACGCCAACAAGCTTTGGCAAAAGTGATATTAGAAGACGAAGCCGTTGAAAGTCTTGCTTCTTTTATTGGGGTCGATGGTACCAACGTGACACTCAATAGTGGTCGTATTCAAATCACCCTTAAACCGTTAGGTGAGCGCGACAGCGCACAAGTGGTGATTAACCGCTTGCAACAAAAAATTGATAAAATTCCAGGCATAACTCTATATATGCAGCCCTTACAAGATATTACGATAGATGATCGGGTGAGCCGAACGCAGTATCAATATAGTTTAGGATCACATGATGCCGATGAAGTAACCAAATGGAGTAATTTGCTTTTAGCTAAATTAAAAAAAGCCCCACAATTAAGCAACGTGGCGAGTGATCAATTTAATTTTGGATTGCAAACCAATATTCATATTGATCGGGACACGGCATCCCGACTTGGGATCAACACGGCGACTATTGACAATATTTTGTACGATTCCTTTGGTCAACGCCAAATTTCAACAATGTATACACAGTTAAATCAATATTATGTGATCTTAGAAGTGCTGCCAGATCTGCAACAGTTGAATAAAGCGCTTGAAAATACCTTTGTGATCGCGGCTAATGGCGAACCCATTCCGTTAAGTACTTTTACCCATGTGTCACCAGGAATGGGGCCATTAGTGATCAGCCGTCAAGGACAATTTCCGGTAGCCATTCTTTCATTTAATTTAGGAAATGGCGTTGCATTGGGAGATGCTGTTAATGTGATTAATCAGGCAAAACAAGATATTGCTGTTCCAAATCACATTCAAACCAGTTTTGAAGGTGCTGCCAAAGTATTTCAAAATTCCTTAGCCAACGAGGGTTGGCTAGTGGTAGCGGCTATTTTCGTGGTTTATATCGTCTTAGGGATATTGTATGAAAGTTATATTCATCCGGTGACCATTCTTTCTACTTTGCCTTCTGCTGGGATGGGAGCCTTATTAGCGTTATTTATGAGTGGAAATGAATTAAGCGTGGTGGCTCTCATCGGGATTATTCTTTTAATTGGTATCGTGATGAAAAATGCCATTATGATGATTGATTTTGCCTTAGATCTAGAACGTAAAGAAGGCAAACCAGCATTAGAAGCAATTCATCAAGCCTGTCTACTGCGTTTTCGACCCATTTTGATGACCACATTAGCAGCGATGTTGGGTGCGGTGCCATTGGCTTTTGGCACGGGAATGGGGGCAGAGTTGCGTCAACCTCTTGGGATTGCCATTATCGGTGGCTTGATGTTGAGCCAGTTATTAACGCTTTATACGACTCCGGTGATTTATTTAACCTTTGACAGATTGGCCGCTAAAATCCTCAAACATCGCACACGCGAATTGACTTCTGAGCCACCTCTTTTGGAGCAGCCATGAACCTTTCTGCTCCTTTTATTTATCGACCCGTGGCTACGACATTACTCGCATTAGCAATCGCGATCTCAGGGATCATTGCTTTTAAATTTTTACCCGTGTCAGCATTGCCGCAAATAGAATTTCCAACCATTAACGTGCAAGCTTCTTTACCTGGGGCTAGCCCAGAAATTATGGCAAGCTCGGTTGCAACGCCACTTGAACGCCAGCTGGGTTATATTGCTGGGGTAACCGAGATCACTTCAAGTAGCACCCTGGGTGCAACGAGGATCACCGTTCAATTTGATTTATCTCGAAATATTGATGGCGCAGCAAGAGATGTGCAAGCAGCAATTAATGCCGCACGCAGTCAGCTACCGATTGATTTACCCACCCAGCCGACTTACCGCAAAGTCAATCCAGCCGATGCACCGATTATGATTATCGCATTGACTTCGGATCATTATACCAATGGTCAAATGTATGATGCTGCTTCGACCATTTTACAACAAAAGGTATCGCAAGTAGAGGGTGTGGGTAATGTGATTGTGGGAGGAAGCTCTTTACCTGCAGTACGAGTAGAGTTAAATCCGACGGCACTAAATAAATATGGGATCGGATTAGAAAGCACGCGAGCTGCGATTGCCAATCAAAATGTCAATCGACCTAAGGGACAGTTAACCAATGATTTTCAAACCACGCAAATTGTCACCAATGATCAGATCTTTAAAGCCTATCAATATAAACCATTAATCATTTCTTTTAATAAAGGTGCGCCAGTTCGTGTGTCTGATGTTGCTGAAGTCGTCGATTCGGTAGAGGATCTTCGTAATGCTGGACTGGCAAATGGAAAACCCGCTGTGATTTTAATCGTATTTAAGCAACCCGGCGCCAATGTGATCGATACCGTCGATAATCTTCAAAAAATGATGCCACAGTTAAAAGGCTCTATTCCAGCAGGAATGGACATGACTATCATGATGGATCGAACCACCACCATTCGTGCATCTTTACACGATGTTGAACTCACGCTCATCATTGCAATGATATTAGTAGTATTAGTGATCTACGCCTTTTTAAGAAATGCGCGATCCGCCATTATTCCAAGTGTTACCGTGCCATTATGTTTGTTAGGAACTTTTGGCGTGATGTACTTGTTGGGTTTTACATTAGATAATCTTTCGTTGATGGCATTGACTATTTCAACAGGATTTGTGGTTGATGATGCGGTAGTGGTACTTGAAAATATTTCTCGACATATCGAAGCCGGGATGAAACCCTTTGAAGCAGCGCTTAAAGGTGCTAAAGAAGTTGGATTTACCGTACTTTCGATGACGCTATCGCTGATTGCCGTATTTATTCCGATTTTATTGATGGGTGGGATCGTTGGCAGGTTATTTCGTGAATTTGCCGTGACCATGTCCATCGCAATTTTAGTGTCATTGGTGGTGGCTTTAACGGTTACACCCATGATGTGTGCCCGATTGCTCAAAGCGAAATCAGAACCAAAATCGGGTCGCTTACCTTTTGTTTTTAGAATGCGAGATCATTATGCGCGCAGCTTACATTGGGCGCTTGATCATCCCCGTTTTATGTTGTTTTTGATGGCTTTAACTATCGGATTAAATATTTATTTATTCAACATTGTGCCGAGAGGATTTTTCCCGCAGCAGGATACAGGAAGGATCATGGGTACCATACAAG
>JBIOEB010000039.1:0-18277 GCA_044445585.1 Candidatus Berkiellales bacterium | reverse complement strand
GTCATACACATAAAAAGTTTAAATTAATTAAATCTCTTGAAAAAACTTATTTATCGCGAGATGATAAACTTAAAAAGTTTGATGTTAAACTAATAGTAGAGTACAGATCAAGGGGCAATTTATGGGTAGTAGTTTTGATCTATCAACCGCCATTACCAATTTGTCTGCCGCTTTTAGCAATATCGAATCGCTTATTGAGGCGATGTCGTATGTGATTGGCGTGTTTTTTGTTGTCAAAGGAATGATGATGTTTAAAGTGCTGGCAACACAAACCCTTTCATCGGCCCAAAAAGGTGATATTTCAGGCCCGCTTATTCATATATTCGTTGGCACTATCCTAGTTTGGCTACCAAGCTCAACCATGACCGGCCTTGAAACCATCTTTAATACCAACACTGCCTCAGCGGCGAGTTCATTAGTAGCTTATCAATCCCTATCGGCCGTACAGCAATGGCAAGACATTAGCAATGTCGTACTTCAATACACTAAATTAGTTGGATTAATCGCTTTTATTCGTGGCTGGATAATTTTATCTAAAATGTCGGGATCGGGATCGCAACCAGGAAGCGTGGGCAAGGGGATGATCCATGTCATTGGTGGTATATTACTCATTAATATAGTAGATACCTTCAATTTATTGGCACAAACCTTAGGTTATACCGGTTAAGTAAGAGGTCAGACCGTGGATTTACTACCTATTACCATCAGCGCCCAACGCGGTAGTTGGCGTCTTTATCAAGCACGGAAGCGCAGTAATAAGTTTTTGGCCCTTAAAAAACGCGTGTTGGAACGTGACAATTATACTTGTCGCTATTGCGGTTTTTTTGCAAAGGAATTTCAGGAAGTTGTGAATGTCGATCAAGATTACAAGAATAATAAATTTGACAATTTAGTTACCGCTTGCTGTTTTTGTGCCCAATGCTTTTTTTTAGATGCAGTTGGCTTAGATGGTGGCTCCGGTGGTACAATTATTTTTGTGCCTGAGATTAGCCAAGCTGATTTAAATAATTTTTGTCGGGTGCTTTACTGCTCTATCGACAAAGAATCAGCGTATAAAGGAAAACTACAAACCGTACATATGAGTCTTAAAGATCGATCAAAAGAAGTGGTAAATTGCTTTGGACCCGATTCAAGCGATCCGCGTGTATTTGGGCAAGGCTTATTAGATGCAGGATTAACCAAAGATCAATTACAACACGATGTGTTGCGACATTTGCGCTTACTTCCTTCTAAAAAAGCATTTGAACCGCAAATTGAATATTGGAAGAAAACCGTTTTTGCAAAGATACCGTTATAGAATATTAAATTAATTTTTTTTAAATACTCAAAGCACTTTGCTTTTAGGCGAGTCGCCGTAGGGGACGGCCTCTGTGCCGTCCCGTCCTGAAAGCAAAGTGGGAAGAGTAAAATATAGGAGAGTGTTATGATAAAACTAAAACTAGGCAGTAACAAACAACTCACGTCGGTGTTGAGCTTGTGTGGTTACTTTGGTGCATTAATTGCGTTATTTGCCATATCCAATCTCGTATTTGCGCAAAGCTCTCAATCATTGGGCGATGTAGCAGGTAACGTGACGGGTACGATGGGTAGCGTTGCAAAATTAATTACTGCAGCGAGCTATGTCGCTGGGGTGGGCTTTGCATTAATGGGAATGTTAAAATTTAAAGCACATAAAGATAATCCTACACAAGTCCCTCTTAGCCAACCAATTGTGTTATTAGCCATCGCTGCCGGTCTGGTATTCTTACCCAGCCTTATTGGTTCGGGTGGTCAAACCGTATGGGGCGGTAGCCAACAAGGTGGAAGCACAGCGGGTGGCAACATGCAAGGCATCACAAACTAATAAAAAACTGCCTTGAAAGCTTGTTTGTATGCTGCACGCGGAATGAATTCCCTCTTTCGTGGAGGGAACACTTCTATGATAGCTCCCAGCACTTTGGCTGGGAGCTAATATGCTATGTATGTCCTATGTTCTTAGTCTTTGTTTTTTTCCACTTGGTTTTGCACTCTTGACAGGGCTTGCACTTGCGCCAACCCTTGATTTTGTACCAGAGGTTGCCCTTCCCTTGACAGGGCTTGCACCATCGCTTTCCCGCGCATGAGTTGCCGCTCCCTTTCCAGCACGACTTTGATGTTTTCCAGCATTTGCCTTCAAAAGGATTGGGGGATTAGCGTCAGCGGATATGTCTTCTACTTCTACTGCTTTTTCCTTTGCTGCCTTTTGCTTTGCTCCCTTTTCCTTTTCTTCTTTTCCTTGCTCGCTTGGTACATCTTGCCCTGCTTCTGATCCTGGTTCTGAAGGTGCGCTTACCGCATCTTCAGCATTTTCTCTGTGAAGTTCTACATTCTCTACTGCAGGTTGCTCGGATCCTGTTGCAGGTTCTTGTGCTTGAACCTGTTCTTCTTCCTCAGAAAGTGCTTTTTCAGATCGGGCTTCTTCTTGAGGTTGAGCTTCATCATTGTCCTGGCTTAATAACTCAGACAACTTTTCTTCTTGTTCCAGTGAAACTCGTTCTTCTTCCTGTTCAAGTTGAGCAGGAGCAGGTTTAGCCAGATGTTTTCTTGCAGCATTTTCGATGATCTGTTCAATCGATTTAAAGCTATAACCTATTCCACAACCGATGCCAAGTAACGCCAATGATAACAATGGATTGGCTACAAATGCATAGTTAAAAACATAGGTCGCAAATCCTATAGCAAATGCGCTCACTCCCAGCAGAACCGCATAGAATACATATTTAGTGGAACTATCAAGTTCAGACGAAGCACCACGTCTAGCGCGTTTTTTCTGTTTCGCGGCAAATGATATTAAATCATCGTCAATTTCAATGATATATCCATTATCCTGTAACAACTTTACTATCATTAAACGGTGAGTATTTAGTTGATCTTGGTAAGGGTTCAATTCTTGTAATAAACGTTTTTCGCTTCCCTTATTTTGATTAACAATATCAATTGCTTTTAGGGGGACCAATACACCACAACTGACACCATCTGTCTCTTTTTGATCGGGTTCAGAAATGCAGGTGTATTTTGCGGTATATCCTCTATCGTTGAAAAAGGAAATGATTTCTCTTTGAACGCCGCTGTGTTTGAGAATATAACCTTTGGGATCATAGTACTTAATATGGGCAGTTTTCGTTCCGTCTTGTTCTTCGAGATTGATCACAAAAACTGAATAATGATTTAAAACAAGCTTCTTCTTAGGATCACCCAAATTAATTCGATAAGGAATAATATACTGTTGAGGTGAAGGATCAAAGGCACCTAATTCATTGGCAGGGTTATTGAGCAAGAGTCCAGGCTGATTAATTGCTGCTTCAAGATAGGTACGAAATATGCTCTCATATTTAAACTGGTTATCTTCTACTAAGACTTTTCTAGCTTCCGCTCTCAGCATTCTTTGTTGAAGGTTACGTCTTTCCAATTCATCTAAACGTTCACCTATTTGTTCCGCTTTTTGTTCATCTGAAAGTGCCCCATCGTTTAAAATTTCACTTTCTTCACGTAATAGTGGTTCAGGAATTAATCTACCCTCTTGCTGCCAAAGGTGTTTAACTTTATCGTAACTCACCGCTGCTAATCTTTGATAAAATGAATCCACATTACATATCGGTAAAACACCTACCGTGTTTGCTAGCTCTGGATCTTGTCCGACTAACCCGCGAATTGCGGCATCCACTAATTCGGCATCTAACCACGAATGTTGGGTCATTTTATCGCGACTACCTAAGTCTTCAGGATTTGGGCCTTTATCTTCCTCTTTTGAGAGCTTAAGTGCTTTTTGTGCTTCTAGGTAACCTTCCCTCTGCAACAACATATATTCAGCCAACGCTGTTTTAGCTTCTTCAGCAGTAATGACAATATTGACCATTTGATTACTCCAACCTTTATAAAAAAATCTTAATAATTATTTAGTTGGCTTTATCCTTGAGCCTCTAAGGCACGATAACGGACCCTAGTTATTCCTAAGAAAAAAAAGTATGCTGAATTAATCCATTTCTTCTAAATAAGAAACCTCAATGCAACAAATCGAACAATGGGCTTCTCTTATTGCCCAAGCCTGGGAAACGCGAGACCAACTCACTCCACAATCAGGCGGAAGTGATCTTAAGGCTGCTCTGAATGATGTACTAAATGCCTTGGAATCAGGGCAATTACGAGCCGCCACACCAACACCCGTTCCTGGAGCCTGGGAAACTCATCCTTGGATCAAGCAAGCTATTTTACTCTATTTCCGCTTACATGAAAATACCTTAATGCCAGCTGGGTATACTCAATTTTTTGACAAAATCCCATTACAATTTCAGCAACATACCGCAAGCGACTTACGCGAAATGAAAACGCGGCTGGTGCCACCGGCGGTTGTTCGCCGTGGTGCTTATGTTGGCCCCAATACCGTGCTGATGCCCTCTTATACCAATATTGGTGCTTATATCGGCGAAGGATCGATGGTGGATACCTGGTCAACGGTGGGTTCTTGCGCCCAAATTGGGCGCAATGTACACCTCTCCGGTGGCGTTGGTATTGGTGGTGTGCTTGAACCGTTACAAGCCTCACCGACCATTATTGAAGATAATTGTTTTATCGGTGCACGATCCGAAATTGTCGAAGGGGTGATTGTAGAGCAAGGTGCGGTGATTTCGATGGGAGTGTACATCGGACAAAGTACGCGTATTTATGATCGCGAAACCGATACGATTCTTTATGGACGTGTTCCTGCTTATTCCGTGGTTGTTCCAGGCACCTTACCCGCAGCCAATGGTAAATATAGCCTATATTGTGCCGTGATTGTTAAAAAAGTGGATGAAAAAACTCGGCAAAAAGTCAGCATTAATCAACTTTTAAGAAATATCGAACTATGAGCAACACCTTAGAATTTGCTAAGGCGCTTTTAGCCTGCCCTTCAGTAACGCCAGAGGATAACGGCTGTCAAACCCTTATCGCCGAAAAATTAGCACAAATGGGTTTTACCGTTTCACACTTACCCGTAAATCAAGTCAGTAATTTGTGGGCAAAAAAAGGAACGAATGCGCCAGTATTTTGCTTTGCTGGGCACACGGATGTCGTGCCGCCGGGTGAGCTGAATGCTTGGCAAAGCCCCCCCTTTACGCCAACGCTTCGTGATAATAAATTATATGCACGCGGCGCTGCTGATATGAAAAGTTCCATCGCCGCAATGATCACAGCGTGTGAACGATTTTTAACCAAATACCCAGCACATCAAAGCAGCATTGCGTTTTTAATCACCAGCGATGAAGAAGGCCCTGCGAAGGATGGCACCCAAGCTGTGCTTAAAATGCTGTCTGAACGCAAAGAAATTCCGCAATGGTGTTTAGTAGGAGAAGCGTCAAGTTCAGAAAAATTGGGTGATGCTATTCGTATTGGACGACGTGGATCAATCACAGGCTATCTTAAAATATTTGGTGTCCAAGGTCATGTCGCCTATCCACAGTTAGCAAAAAACCCTATTCATAATGCTTTAAGTGCATTGCAAGCGATTACCTCACAAAAATGGGATCACGGTGATCAGATCTTTCCGGCAACCAGCTTACAATTTGCAAATATCCATGCAGGCACGGGTGCAACAAATGTGATCCCAGGTGTGCTAGAAGCCAATTTTAATTTGCGCTATTCGCCCCAATCCTCGCCAGAAGTTATTCAAAAAACAATTGAAACATTATTGCGAAAGCATGATCTCGAATTCGAATTAAATTGGCATTTAGGCGCAAAACCTTTTTATACAACTGCCAGTAGTGTCTTTGTACAAAAAATTGTGACGATAATTACCCATGAGATGGGATATGCGCCAGAGTTATCGACGGCAGGTGGCACTTCAGATGGGCGATTTTTTGCCGAATATGGCTGTGAGGTTGTTGAATTGGGGCCGAATAATGCCACCATACATCAAGTCAATGAGTGTATTGATCTGAAACAGTTAGAGCAGCTTTCGATGTTGTACGAGAAAATTTTAATGGCGTGTGTGGTTTAAATCTGCTTTTCCGCCACCTTATCTCTCAAATACACCGGCTGCACGTCAACTGCAGCAACACCTTCTTTTCGTTGTTCCATCTCCGCTAAGGCTAGTAATCCAATATCCTTAGCATGAGGATAACACCCTGGTAAATGTTGTATTTGCAATAAAGGATTTTTGGCTAAAATGTCGTGAGCATAAACATCCCAACCAGAACCAATGGCAATTATTTTTTCTGCTCCTATGCCACTCAATGCATCCATTAACTCTGCAGGATGACACAAAATTTCTTCACCGAACATTTGATTAGCTTCAAAAAACCCGGCATACACTTGTTCCATTCTTGCATCTAGCAGTGAAATCACTGTTGCATTCGGATAATTTTCTCTTGCTTGTTTCGCCAGCGCCGCCAGGGTAGAAATGGGATAAATCGGCAAATTTAAGCCAAAAGCCAGCCCTTGGGCGACACTCATTGCAATGCGCACTCCGGTGAAGCTTCCTGGGCCTTGCCCCACAGCAAGAGCAGTGAGATCTTTTAAAGCGATGAATGCTTCTTGCAACAATTCTTCGATCATTTTAAAAATAAGGTGCGTATGCTCTTTAGGCGCTAATTGAAAACGGCTAAAAAGTTGACCTTGATGAATGAGCGCTGCCGAGCAAGCGTGCGTGGCGGTTTCGATAGCTAAAATCGTTGGTTTCATTGGGGTATGTTAATGTTCCGCAGCTAAGATGTCTACTCTATACTCTTCCCACTTTACTTTTATGCTTTGTTGCCTGCGCTCGCTCACCCCAGGTGTCTTCCCGGAATTTTGCGTAGCAAAATATCCGGGATCCAGGGGGTTTTACGACTAGTCACCTATAAGGCCACTGGATCCCTGCTTTCGCAGGAATGACAAAAATGCTGAATTTTACAGAAATTTCATTTCGTGGGGATCGTTCAGATCCCGAGCGTAGCGAGGGATCTCGTTCCTTCTACTCTCTCCTTTTTCTTAGATCCCTCTCGTGTGTCGCGAAGCGACATAATATCTCCCTTTGAAAAAGGGAGACCGCGCGTAGCGCAGAGGGATTTTGGATTTTACTGTACCGTTTATCAACTAAACCCTGCACTACATCACCTCACTTGTTACTTAACAACTGAATTTTGCTATCCTGACTTACCTAGATAATTAGCTAATGTAGATAAATCATGCTTTTTGGAAAGATCCATCCCGATATTGAACGCAAAAATACCTCTTTGCCGCTGCATATTCGACGTTTTGCCAGCGGGCAGTATGTTTGTGAGATCTCCTATTTACTCCCGATGTTGGATGAGCCTTTATCGGAAATCAATATCTTAGATGAAGACGGCAAATATTATCCTTATGTCATTAATCCATTAACGCTTAAATCTGGATTGGTGGCTTATGTGTTGTTACCAAAAGACAAATCACTGAAAAATGTCAAAGTTGTCTTTCGTGGAACCGATCCGACCGATCTCAGCAGCATTCATATTAATGCTGAGCTTTATGGGCCCGGGGTTAGCTCTTTCGAAGAAGTCAAAGCGAGTTTATTTTCTGAAATTGTCAATTACATAAATGATTATTATCCTACCGATACACCTCTTACTTTAGATGTGATGGGCCATAGCCAAGGCGCTGCGATGAGCCAATTATGCGTCACAGAATTTCTTAAACGCCGCCTTAACAGCAAACTATTTGATAATATTACGGCATTAAACATGACCGTGTTAAATTCTCCTGGCGTACCGACTTATATCCGAGAACAAGCCGATCACAGCGTTTATCAACAATTTATCCATGATAAACCCATTAAAATTGTTGCGAATTGGGGAATGGTAGGTGGCGATATGGTCCAGGTGACTGGTTTAGACATGATATTTGTTCGATTACCCTATCCTATCGTAGAAAACAATCTCGTTAAACGAGATATTGGATTAGAAGGCCACTGGCGTAAAGATCTCGATTTATCGGATGGCCTACAATGCTTCGAGATTATACAAATGTTCAAAAATGCCATTATCAGTTTATTGGGATCGCACTCGAATGTAAACTTTTTTGCACCCACTTCGCATCATGGTGAAATTGTCGTTAGCGCAGATGAAAGTGATCGTCCACTGTATTCGAATAAAAATCCCAAAGATATTCCAATCATGCTTCGTGAACTATTAAATAAAGCACGATGTTTATCGCATGCTTTTTATTTTGTAGAAGACTGGTGTCATAGACTTGATCTACAGTATTTAGTGAATTTCCTACCCAGCCGGATCCGAAGTGGCGAGTGGTTAACCTCATCTCAAGAAAATGAATTTGATTTGAATGAAGAGGGACTTATCACACAAAAGAAAAAACCGTTGGCATAAACCAACGGTCTTAATATTTTATTGCTTTACGCTGCTTTATAAAAGCTAGGAATCATTCGGCGTTGAAAAGAAACTACTTTTCTGCTTCGACGTGATTTTGAGCGTGTTTTAGAAGAAGAAGGTCTTTTCTTGGTGCGAGATTTAGATCCCGTCCAGGTTTTAGCAACTTTGCTCGAACGGCTAAAAGATTGGCGTAATTTTTTAATCGCATTAGCATGTTCTTGACGTAATTTTCTGACATACTGAGCGTGTTTTTTAGCAATTTCTTTACGCATCTTTGTCCAAGCTCTTGCTTTTTCAGCCAACTTGGTTTTAATCGTGCGACGAACCGTATTAATGGTTGTTCTTGCTTTTCGTTCAATTGCACTTAATCTTTGAGTAGCCCGTTTTTCAGCAAGTTTAGCTTGTTGAAGTTGTCGGGTTAGTCTTTTTTGAAGTGTCGATGTAGCCGAGCTACTTTGGCTACTACTTGATCTTCCTCTGGTACGACTTTTTGATTTACGGCTTTGGGTTTTACGATATTTAGTCATTATTGGATCTCCAATCAACCTTGCAAATAGGCACACTTAAAAACATAGCACAATGTTTGATAAATGCCATAATTTTTGCAAAATCTTAGGAAAGATGTGAAAAAATTTCTTCACATACAACCAGTGGTGGCTCGGTGCCGTTAATTGACACATATTCTGGTGCATCAGGCGCTCCAGTAGCCGCAAGACGCATATAATAGCTAGTCACGGGCAATGTTTGTTTATGATAAATCTCGAGGCGACGTCTCACGGTTGGTTCTTGATCATCCTCCCGCTGTACTAAAGCTTCACCGGTTTCATCATCTCGATCCGGCCGCATTGGGGGCTGATAGGTAATATGATAAACACGGCCTGAACCAGGATGAACTCGACGACCGCTTAAGCGTTCGACAATAATATCATCCGGCACTACTAATTCAACCACCTTGTTAATGTGGACACCTAACGTCGCCAACGCTTCCGCTTGTTTAAGTGTGCGAGGAAAACCATCTAACAGAAAACCTTTTGCGCAATCTTCTTGTGTAATTCGAGCTTTAACGATTTTAATCATTAAATCATCTGGAATTAAATTCCCACCTTCGACCATACTTTTCACTTGACGGCCTAATTCAGAATTTTGTGATACCGCCTTTCTCAACATATCTCCGGTTGAAATTTGCGGGATCTCAAACCGTTCCATGATAAATTGAGCTTGGGTACCTTTACCTGAACCAGGTGGGCCAAGAAGTATAATCCGCATGTTTGTCACTCCCTTACATTTTTTCAAATAATACAATTACGTATTTAACTAACCTTAATATTACATTCTGGCAGTTTTATTAGATAATGTTATAGTAAAAAATAACAGGAATAAAATCGATAAAGGATCTTTTATGCGAAAAAATATTCGTCTTGCTAACATCAACGACTCATTAATGTCACGCGAGTCTTGGAAAATATTTCAAGTGATCGCAGAGTTTGTTGAAGGCTTTGAACGATTAGTTCGCATCCCCCCTTCCGTAAGCATTTTTGGATCAGCCAGGCTCGGCCCCGATCATCCGTGGTATAAATTAACCTTTGAAACTGCTAAGACATTATCCGAAGCCGGCTTTTCGGTCGTTTCAGGCGGTGGCCCCGGCCTGATGGAAGCAGCAAACCGCGGTGCGATGGAAGGGCCTTCGCTAAGTGTTGGCTTAAATATTGTGCTGCCGCACGAAGAGGTGTCAAATGAATTTCAAGATATTTCTTTACGCTTTCGTCATTTTTTTACGCGCAAAGTGATGTTTGTGAAATATGCCTCTGCCTATGTGGTGATGCCAGGAGGTTTTGGTACTCTTGATGAATTAGCGGAAATTTTAGCATTAGTTCAGACCGGAAAAACTCGGCGGATCCCCGTTGTGTTGGTGGTTGAATCCTTTTGGAAAGATCTTATATCCTGGTTTAAATCATCGTTAGTTTCCCAGGGTACTATCACCGACGAAGATCTTAGCTTGTTTAAAGTAGCAAATAGTCCAAAAGAAATCGTTGAAATCATCGAAGAATTTTATAAAGAGCGTAATATTGTTCCTTCGCCCCATGAGCGGGAAATTATGTCGAATTTATAAATCACGCGAATAGATTATTAGAATACTATTTCAAGGCACTGCCCTCTTTCCAAAAATTCCGTTCCAAAATCTTTTGATAACCGTTTCATCCTCATTAAATTCTCTTCCCGATCCTCCCCTTCTGCCAAATTCACTTGGTAATGGCTAATCAAAGTTGGGATCAATCTCACTCGCTGAATTTTATCTTTCGTTAAAGTGACTTGACATAAAAACCCATGATCATTTCGATGTGGCCCGACTTGGTAATCATCGACAAAATCTCCACAATCGTAGAAAATGATTTTACCTTGGTAGATCTCCACCCCTTGCACCACATGGGCACTGTGGCCATGAATAATATCGGCGCCACTTTCAATCATGCGATGGGCAACTTGAACAAATTCATGACTTGGCACTTCGCGATTATTGGGCCCCCAATGCACAGAAACAATGATCTTATCCACTTGCGAGCGCAGCGCTTGAATATCAGCAAAAATAGTAGAAGATAAATTGATTTTAGAATAATAAGTCCCAGGCTTTTGCGCGGTGGCATTCCAACTTGGTTCGTTATCGGTAAATCCTAAAACACCTAAGGTAATGCCATTCACCGAATAAATAAGAGGGGCGCGTGCCTCAATGTTATCTTTGCCTGCACCAACGCTTTTAATATTGGCCTTAGCAAGCACCTGAATGGTTTCTAATAGGCCTTTTTCAGTAAAATCCAAGATATGGTTATTGGCTAAATTGGCGATATGAATATGCGCATGTTGCAAGCTTTGTACTTTTTCGGGATCGGCGCGAAAATTAAATACTTTGGGGGCTTTTTCACGACAGCGGGTTAAGGTGGTTTCTAAATTAATTATATTCACATCATGTTGATGCAACAACTTCAGCATATTTCCCCAAGGATAATCAAAGCCCTTGTGATCAATGACCTCGTTTAATGTTCTCCCTAACATGACATCACCCATTAACCCTACAAAAATGCTCTTATGCGTTGATCCTGCGTTGCAAGTCAATCTGCGCTGCTCAATTACTCGTCAGTAAACTCCGCTGCACGAATTACTTGCGCCATGGCTGAACGCATAAGCGCTATGTTTGTGATGGCTTCTACTCGCTTGATTATTTTTTGGTGTTTTCATTTAGCCTGTGCGCACTGATCACATTTGGTAATTGGCCGATTTTATTTAAAATATTCATTAAGGCAGCAAAATCTGAAATTTCGAGAGTGAGTACTAATCTTGCAATATGGTCGTCTTTCGTGGTTAAGGTGTTAAGCGCAATGACATTAATTTTTTCGGAGCTTAAGATAGTGGTAATATCGCGCAATAAACCTTGCCGATCATAAGCGTGAATGCTGATATCCACCGGGTAGACACTTTGACGCGTTTGCCCCCAGTCTACCTGAATTAAGCGTTGCTCTTCCGGGCGTTCAAACACATTGATACAATCTTGTCGATGGATCGATACCCCCCGACCCAAAGTAATATAACCAATAATTCTATCTCCCGGAATAGGCTTACAACAACGGGCAAAATGACAGAGTAAATTTCCAAGGCCTTGAATAGTGATTTCAGAGGGAGTAATGGATGCCGCTGACAAATGCGGTGTGATCTCTTCGGGTAGAATTTCTTGCTGAAAAGCATGGATCACTTGCGACACACGTAAATCGCCAGACCCTATGGCTGCATACAAATCATCGCCTGATTTCATCCCTACTTTAGACAAAATTTTGCCTAATCCGGTTAAGTCTAAGCCCATCCGTTTAAATTCTCTTTCGAGTATTTCTTTACCTTGTACTAGATTTTCATCACGAGCCTGACGCTTAAACCAATGGTGTACTTTCGACCGCGCGCGAGCGCTTTTTAAATAACCTAAATTCGGATTTAGCCAATCACGACTCGGGCTACCTTGTTTTGTCGCGATAATATCCACTTGCTCACCTGAAGTTAATTTATGATTTAAAGGCACAATCGCACCATTGACTTTTGCACCCCGACAACGATGGCCTAATTCCGTATGAATATGATACGCAAAATCCAGCGGCGTTGATCCCAACGGTAAATCCACCACTTCGCCTTGTGGGGTGAAGACATAAACTCTATCTTCTAAGGCTTCTTGTAATAACACATTGCTCAAATCACTTTCCGGTGTTTGTTCGCTGAGTTCAAGGATTTGCCTTAATGCATTTAATTTCTTTTGATAATTAGCATCCAGTTTGCGACCTTCTTTATAAACCCAATGTGCCGCAACGCCCAGCTCAGATTCTTGATGCATTTGATAGGTGCGAATTTGAATTTCGATCGTTCGACCTTCGGGGCCGATCACTGCGGTATGTAAAGATCGGTAACCATTTTCTTTAGGGCTCGCAATATAATCATCAAATTCTTTGGGAATATGTTGCCATAAAGAATGCACCACTCCTAACGCTGCATAACAGTCACGTACTTCGGGCACTAAAATACGGATCGCGCGAACATCATAAATATCATTAAAGTCTAGATTTTTTTGGATCATTTTACGCCAGATGCTAAAGATATGTTTGGCTCGACCAGTGACATCCGCTTGAACATTCTCCGTCTTAAGCGCTGTTTGCACTTCTTCGATCACTCTTTTTACGTAAATTTCACGATCGAGACGTTTTTCATCTAATAATTTTGCAATGTTCTTATAAGCATCAGGCTCAAGATATCTAAAGGCTAAATCTTCTAATTCCCATTTGATTTGACCAATCCCTAAACGATTAGCTAAAGGAGCATAGATCTCTTTTGCTTCTGACGCCAATTGTTGTTTGAGGGTATTATCGAGGTGACTTGCGGCTCGTAAGGTGGTGATCCTTTCTGCTAATTTGATTAATACCACGCGCACATCTTCGACCACGGCCAGTAACATTCTTCTTAAACTATCGTGTGAAGAACCACTTTGACCTTTAACTTGCGAAGCACGTGTGGTGATCTGGATCACACCCGACACTAAATGCGCAACATCTTCTCCCAATTCCGTTGTAATGAGCTCAAGACTTAAGTTCCCATATTGGGCAGGAAAATACACGATGGCTGCTAAAAGCGTTGAAATATCTGGCTCTAACGTCACCAAAACTTCTGCCGTCAGCAATCCTTGCCGAATGCAAGATTCATTCACACTGGTTAAATGCTGGCCACAATTCGCTAAATTTAATTCTGCTGCTTGTTGCAATAATAAGGTATCGTCTGCAGGGCGACCACGGCCAATACGTTTAGCCCATGTTTCAATATCAGTAGAGCCATCCGCTGTTTTGGGCAGATCATCCCTGATTTTAACCATGCTTTTTTCCTAGGTGAAACAATCCCATGGTTTCAACATGAGCTGTTTGCGGAAACATATCCATGATCCCAATTTGTTGTAAACTAAATCCCTGTTGATGAACGAGCACGGCTGCATCTCTCACAAAAGTCGCCGGATTACAAGACACATATAAAAGTTGTTTGGCTTTAAACTTCGCGATTTGCTCCACCACCTTCAAAGCACCAGAGCGAGGTGGATCTAAAATGATTTTAGTATAGTCTTCTTTGGCAAAAGCATGATGCGCAAATTCCTGCTCTAAATCGGCTGTATAAAAATCTACATTTGTCAGATGGTTCAATTTTGCATTGGCAAGAGCCCTCCCCACCATGGTGCGCGTGCCTTCCACCCCCACTACCCGCTTAGCCATTTTAGCAAAAGGCAAACTAAAATTGCCTAAACCGCAAAATAAATCGAGTATGGTGTCGGAAGCATTCGGTGATAATAGCGCTAATGCTTGGTTAATCATTTTTTGATTCATTTCCTGATTCACTTGCGTGAAATCACAAGGATGAAAATGAAATTCAAGTTGCTGCTCTTTTAAGGTATAGCTAAGAAAATTATTGCTATTTTCTGGCCATACTTTTTGAACACTGTCAACGCCTTGCGGTTGCAAAAAAAGTGAAAAATGATTTTTTTCACAAAAAGAAATTAACGCAGCAATATCTGACTCAGATAAAGGTTTTAAATGGCGAAACACCAAGGCAACTTCATC
Organism: Candidatus Berkiellales bacterium; assembly: GCA_044445585.1. Taxonomy (GTDB): domain Bacteria; phylum Pseudomonadota; class Gammaproteobacteria; order Berkiellales; family Berkiellaceae; genus Berkiella. The sequence goes on along the minus strand of JBIOEB010000039.1, from coordinate 3,816 downwards.
ATTGCCAATCGCTAATTCGATTTGCGCAATTTCATTGCGGCCTTCTAGACATGCAATGGTGTCGCGTAATTCTTTAATCCGCAGCCCAACTCTAGGATCAAGGACTTGACAACTTTCAATGATCGCCAGTTTATTATTTTTTTGCTCTCTAAATCCTACTAACAGCGCGTCTTTTTGCGGAACATATTTCACCCCTAATCGCGCTTTTTGGCGATAACCATAACCTTTTGCCGTCAGCGGCGGCAACCAGGTTTGTGCGAAAATTTTATGATGATCTAATTGTTCCTTTAAAAGTTTTGCTTTATGTTCAATTTGGTCGGCCGATCCCATATGCTGCATTTGACAACCACCACATAAACCAAAATATTCGCACTGTGGCGTGACGCGTTGGGGCGAGGCTTTTAGCACTTCGACGGTGGTGGCTTCACTAAAACGACTATGACGTCGCGTCACTTTTGCTCGAACGGTTTCGCCGGGAAGTGCACCAAAGACAAAGACGATTTTATCCTGCCACCTAGCAATGCCACGACCATCATGCGATAAACCTGTTATGTCAAAATCAATCACTTAAGTTTTTTCCCAAGTTTCTAAAAATGCCTGCAAGTGTTGTTGATCACTTTGTTTTAATGTTTCTTTAGTCAATTCAATTTCATGTTGATACTGCTCTACCGATAAATGCGCTCGACATAATTGAAAGCGCAAAAAAACCAGATAGGTATTTAATACATCGATTTCACAATAATCCCGAATGCGCGGCAATTCTCCTTTGATATAATTTTCATACACTTCACTCCCGGTCATGCCCATTTTCCCGGGCAAGCCTATCATCGAAGCAATATCATCCAAACGTGCAAAGCCTTTTTGCTGATACCCGGCTAACACATCCATTAAATCCAAGTGCCGGGTATGATATCGGTTAAGGTAGTTATTGTACTTAAATGTGCTGTCATGTTCTCCATTTTCCCAATAACTGCCTGCCGCAATACCATGTTTTAAAGCACGATAATGTAACACGGGTAAATCAAAACCAGACCCATTCCAAGAAACCAGCGTGGGTAAAAATTTTTCGATCCCATCAAAAAATCGTTGGATTAATTCTGGTTCTGGGGAAGATCCCTCTCCCAATGACCATATCTTGAGACTTTTACCATGTCGAAACACAGCTGAAATGGCAATAATCCGTTGTAAATGCAGTTTGAGGAAGGTCTGACCGGTTGCTTCTTTGCTTTGAGCAAACATTGCCTCTGCAACTGCTTCATCGCCGAGATTTTCTAAACCTAACAGACGCCGCCCCGTTTCCACATCGGGCACGGTTTCAATATCAAAGACAAAGATATTCATTAAGTATCCTTACACAAGTCATAAAAAGATAGGCAATTTTAGGCTTTGCCCCTACAATAGCGCGTTAATATACCGCTCGCAGTTGAAGATGCGATTTTTTTAGTATTGTTGCGAGCGGTATATCTTGTTTGTATGCTGCGCGCGGAATGAATCCGCGCTTGCCCCAAGGGGGAGAATCGCGATTCTCCCCCTTGGGAAACCCCCATCGCGCAGCGAACTTCAATGATGCTTCGCATCTTGAAGTGCGTTGGGTATATTATTTTTCTTTGCTTTCTTTAAAGTGTTTAATGCTATCGAGAATTTCTTGCTTTGCCGCTAAAGAATTTAACCAGCCCCCCAGTTTTACCCATTTCCCTTCTTCTAAATCTTTATAATGCGAAAAGAAATGCGATATTTGTTTTAACAATAAAGGCGGTAAATCGTCTAGCTCTTTCACATGAGAATATAAACTGGTGAGTTTATCAACCGGAACAGCAACAATTTTGCGATCGTCTCCTGCTTCGTCTTTCATTGCTAACATTCCGACCGGGCGACAACGGAGCACGCAGCCGATGTTCACCGGAATAGGCGTGATCACGAGTATATCGACGGGATCGCCGTCTTCGGAAAGAGTTTGCGGAATATAGCCGTAATCGCAAGGATAATGCATGGCACTTGAAAGGAAACGATCCACAAACAAGGTACCCGTTGCTTTATCCACTTCATATTTGATGGGCTTGCTTTGCGCGGGGATTTCAATAATTACATTGATATCGTCCGGAACGTTTTGCCCGGAACTCACTTGGCCTAAACCCATCGTTATTTCCTAAGTATGCTAAAAGGAAAGCTATTTTAAAGGATTTTCTTAAGCAAAGGATAGAGCCATGCACTGATTTTGTCATGCGCATGGCTCTATCGATAACTTAGTAACTTATAACTTTGGAGTCCCCGATGGTTTAGGATCCGGTCCTTTAGGTTTATCTGGAGGAACAGCTGAAGAAACATTTGCCGGTTGTTGAGCTAATGGTTTACCTGTTGCTGGAGGACCACCTGGGGGTGTTTTTTGTAGTTGATTTTGTTGCGCTGGCGTAATTTGAGGAGGTCTACTTGAACCAGATCCAATCGGTCGCCCTACAGGCCGAGGAGGCATGGGTGGAGGTGTAGATTTCCCTTGAACTGAAGGCTGTTGTGGTCGTTGTTGCGTTGGCTGTACCGATAGAGGGGCAGCTTGTCGTTGTTGTGTTGGCTGTCCTGATAGAGGAGCTGGTCCTGGTTGAGGTAGTGGTCTTGGATTTTCTCCAGTAGGGCTTGGTGTTCTTGCTCTTGCTAGTTGTCCTGAAATTGCCGCAGGTCCTTGTTGTGTTGGCGGCCGTTGTGGTTGTGCCAATGGCGCCTGTCCCGATGTTGCGGGTAATGGTCGTTGTGGCTGTCCCGATTGTGGGGCACGTTGTTGTGGCTGTCCTCCAACGAGTGCGGGAGTTGTTGGTGCTGGTTGCCCAAGTAGAGGACCTTTCCACCCTGGTGGTGGCCCCTTAGGTGGCGTGGGTTTTCTAAGCCCAGCGGGAGGACTCGTCGAAGGAGGTGACGCTTGAGAAGGCAAATCAGTTCGTGCCGGAGTAACAGCTTTCGGCTGTATTGGCTGTCCTGGTGGACGTGCCTGTTGTGGTTGCTTTGCAGGTGGGGGCATTGGTGGCCGAGTATGCTTTGTAAATATAGGTGGTCGCCCTGATACAGGTGGAGCAGAAGCAGGTGGTCGCCCTGATACAGGTGGTGGAGTTGCGGCGCGTGATCCTTCTGAACTAGGTGATTTTGTGGCTGGCGCTGGCTGCTGCGATTGAGGGGTGGGCCAACCTGGAGGATTCGGTGGTGGATTCGCAGGCGGTTTACCTGAGTAGGTTGATGCTTGCCCTGTAGCGCTTGGCTTAATGTAAGCAGGATGTGGTTTCGTAGGTCTTTGCGGCGCAGCCGATGGTTGCGTTGGCTGTCCCGATTGAGGTCCTGAAGTTGGAGCTTGATCAGTCTGGGCCCTAAAAGCTTTTCTTCTTCGAATTGTCGTGTGCGTGATTTTTCCATAAATTCTATCAAACAGATCTAAAGTCGCTGTGAGAGATTTCTTTTCATTTGATAACAGTATATGATCTTTATTTTCCTCGAGTAATTTTTTAATTTTTCCAAGATCATTAGCGTGTCCAACATCATATATCAAATCTACAAGCATTTGATACGCCATACCTTTGCTTTCATTTTTTATATATTGCAAATCATTAATTACAACTGCTTTTAATTCGTCTAATTTCGTTGTAGAAGAATCACGATTTTGAGGTTGGGGGCTTGTTGAGGGTGGTGCTTGCATGGGTACTACAGGCGCAGCGGTTTTTTGACGGGGGGTGGCTTGCATTCTTTCAGAAATTCTATCATACATTTCTATAGTTGCTGCAATAGATTTCTTTTCATCAACTGATATCCCTTTTCGATCTCTCATATCCACAAGTGTTT
>JBIOEB010000038.1:0-18531 GCA_044445585.1 Candidatus Berkiellales bacterium | reverse complement strand
GGCAAGATGTGATTGGCTTAATTACCATTGCAGGCGATCTTAATCACGATGCATTAAGTAAAGATCATGGCACCACACCACTCAATGGATCACTCAACCCCATCTCGGTTGCGTCAAAACTTAAAAAGCTACCACAACAGCATTGGTCTGGCAGTAACGATAAAATCGTTCCACCGTGGGTAGCAGAGCAATTTATTAAACAAGAAGGTTTTCCAAATTGCGCTAAGCATTTCACTCTAAAAGGCGTGAAGCATCATAAAGGTTGGCTAAAACACTGGCCCGAAATGTTGCACACCCCTTTAAATTGCTCGCAAACACAATGAAATCAAGGCTAACCCCCTACACCACTTTTTGCGCCAAGCTGCGCCAACAACAATTATTGCGTCACTTACCACACGACAGAAAATATCAATACGATTTTTCCACCAACGATTATTTAGGATTAAGCCAACACTCTGCATTGATCAAAGCAGCTAGCGATGCTGCGCAACAGGGTGTGGGCAGTAAAGCTTCACGGTTGATCACTTCTACCCAACAAGCGCTGAAAACCTTAGAAGAAAATATTGCCCACACTAAAAATCACAATGGTGCGTTACTTTTTGCCACAGGGTATCAAGCCAATCTATCTATTTTAAGTGCGCTATTAGATCGCAAAGTATTGGGACATCCACCATTAGTTTTTGCCGACAGGTTAAATCACGCGAGCATGCATGCAGGATGTGAATTAGCAAAAGCCAAACAACTCAGATTTCGGCATCTGGATTATGATCATCTTGCATGGCTTCTGAATAACACACGCAACGAGCGAAGGCAGCGATTTATTTTGACTGAATCGGTTTTTGGTATGGATGGCGATGTTGCCGATTTGAGAAAAGTCTCACAACTTGCAAAACAATATGATGCCTTACTTTATGTTGATGAAGCCCATGCAACCGGCATTTTTGGGCAACAAGGTTATGGACTCACGGCAGATTTTGGTGATGAAATCGACATCAGCATGGGGACATTTAGCAAAGCATTGGGCAGCAGCGGTGCTTATATTACATGCTCTCACGCCTTAAAACGTTATTTTGTGAATCGCAGCGGTGGGCTTATCTATTCTACTGCCCCATCGCCAATGCAAGTCGCAACCATGCATACCGCTTGGAGCTTGATCCCATCGCTTCAACCTCAAGCCAAAGCACTTTTAGCAAAAGCACATCGATTAAAACAAGCATTGCAAAAATTGGGGTTTGATGTGGGTGGATCAACGACCCATATTATTCCGCTCGTTCTGAGATCAGCAAAAGAAACTTTAAGCGCACAACAATCTTTAGCAAAGAATAATATTCGCGTCAGCGCGATCCGTCCGCCTTCCGTTCCTATAGATCAAAGTCGGTTACGTATTGCACTGACTACCTTGCATGATGATGAAGGGCTCTCAGCTTTATTAAGAGCACTGACAGATTTTGTAAATAGCTTTTCTCCATTTACTTCGGACTAAATTTATTTTTTAATACTTTGATAGGGACATAGAAACTTCAAAGCACTTCAGGGATGAACAGATGAAGAAAACTCCCATTCGGCCTGCTTCATTGTTGGCCCAAGCCGTATTGGCATCGGCTGCGCTTGCCTCGACTGTTTTTTGTGCATTCCCTCAAACAGCCAATGCTGTCTTAACTCAATTAAATCTCGCAGCGAATGGACAAAATTCTGGCAATGCAACCTATCCACCTACGAATGGTTATCAATATACCGATTCTGTAACCTTTACAATCCTTGATCTCACTAATGTTGGTAATACAGGGGGAGTTTCTTTCACTTCGGGTTTACTTGCCCCCACCTTGGACTTTGCTGGAACGTCTGTGGTTAGCGGAACGGTCACCGATATTACAACAATCAACATACAAGGTGCGCCCAGCTCAACAGTGACCTTTGATAGTACCGTCAATAGCACAGGAGGCAATGACAACCTCAATATTACTGCTAATGGTACCGTATCGGTGGTCTCTGGATCGAATTTAAATAGCATTAATGTGGATAACACTTCCGGTATTCCTTCGCAAGGCACTCTTCAATTACAAGGAACAAATAGCGTCACCGGTAATATTGGTTTTACCCAGCCACTTAATTTAATAACACTAAACTCAGCAGGCATAGCTTCTGCCATTGACACTTTCGCAACAGGTTCGTTTGTGGTTAATGCAACAACGATTACTGTTAACGATGATAAATCCGGTAATCCTGCCACTGGAACAACCTTATCCTTAAACGGCCCCATGGCACTCACGGCCAGTAATATTACCGTGACGACTAATAATGAAGACACTTTGCAATTAAATAACGGCCCTCTTCAAGTTAACGCTAACATCGGTGCAATCGGCAGTGGATTTAATTTAATCACAATTGGTGCTGGTGATTTCGCAATTAATGGTAATATTTTTGCAACGCTTACCAAATTTACCGTTGCAGGAGCAACCTTAACATTAGGAAATAACCCCACCATTACGGGCAATATTGATTCCACTGCTGCAGGCCAAGGAACTTTAATATTCCCAGGCAATGGAATAGTCACCGGCACGGTAGGCACAACTAATGCACTCAACGAAATTGATATTGAAGGTGGTGCAGGAACTAATGTCAATTTTCAAAGTAGCGTCAAAGTCCAACCAGGTAATATTAACTTCAATGGCGCGGCTTCTCCTACCACTGGGATCACTTTTAACGATGGCGTGATCATTACGGCTAATATCGATAGCCCATTAGCTGCAGGCAATGGAGAATTATTCTTTTTAGGCGGTGCGAATGTCAATGGCACCATTGGGGTTATCACTCATCCCATTAATGCTATCTTTTTAGAAGGCCCCACCAGCACGGTGAATTTTAGTACTAATATTGGCGCCAATTCACTATTTTTTGCCTTAGGTGCAACCCCTCTGACCACCGCATCTTTTGCCGATGGCGCGGTGATCAACAGCAGTGTTGATAATCTTACTGGGAACAGTCTCAATGGGTTGTTGCAATTCCAAGGTGGTGGCGAAATTACGGGAAATATTGGAACCCTTGACGGGATCGGTAAAATTATTGTTGATAATTCCGGTTTAAACAACAAAACACTCATCCTCGATGGCACGCTTATCAAAGTAAATAATATCATCACAAAGACTACAACTGATATTCTTAATCTAACGGGTCTTGCTGGCCCCGCTATTGTCAATGCGAATATTGGCGATAATGTCCACTCTTTTAGTTTCCTCAATGTGGCTGCCAATGGAAATATCACCATTAATGGCAATATTTTTGCTGCGAACACGCAATTTCAAGCAAATAATTCACTCACGTTAGGCGATGGCGATAACGTGACAGGCACCATCACTGCACTCGCGCCTGGCAATGGAACTTTAATTTTTGCTGGTGGTGGTTCAGTAACCGGTAATATCGGACCCTTAGCGCAAATTAATCTCACGGGTGTTGGAGGAAAAAATGTAACACTCTCTGGCACAATTAACCCAGGAGCTGGGAATTTAAATTTTGCGCCAGGTTCCACCCCATTATCATTACTTACTTTTGGAGATGGTAGTGTTATTAATGGAAATATTGATAACACCACTGGTAAATCCGATATTGGGATCATCAATTTCTTAGGCGGTGGCACTGTCAACGGAACTATTGGTGCCACTAAATCGGTGCACGCCATTAATTTATTTGGTGCCGGCAAAAATGTTAACTTAAACGGTAATGTGATGCTTGGCAGCGGAGACATCAATTTCGGTCCAGGAACGACCCCCAGTTCAAAATTAACTTTGGGAAATAATGTTGTTGTCACCGGCGGCATTGATAATATTTCTGGTGTGTCCAATTCCGGTACATTAGTATTTACCGGCTCGGGTCAAGTGACTGGCGACATCGGTGATACGCAACCTCTTTTTCAAATCACCGTCAATTCGGGGGGTGGAACCAACACGGCTGAACTTGACGGCAATAAAGTCAATGCGCAAACCATTGTTCTAAATGACGATGGCATCAATACAACGACTTTATTATTAAATAATCCTGACATGGCCTTAACGGCAGATATTACAGCAAAAACAGCTAATATCGATATATTAAATATTCAACAGGCTGCGAGCCTTGCCGGCAATATTGGAGTAGGTGCTCGTTTAAAAGAAATTGATGTTGCTGAATTTGGTAACACACTTATCACCGGCAACACGGGTCCAGGTAATATTGTTGCGACAACCCTGTTATTCAAAGGGAATAATACTTTAACCTTAGGCGATAAAGAAACCGTTACCGGAAACATTGCCTCAAACGGCGTTGGTGGCATTTTACAATTTCAGGGTGATGGAACGGTGACGGGTACTATAGGCGCACTAGGAAATGCGCTGAGCTTGATTAAATTAGAAGGCGCTAGCACTACCGTAAATTTTAATAATAATATTTTTGTCGGTAGCTTGAATTTTATTGCTGGAGCCAACGGAGACACCACCGCAAATTTACTAAAAGGAGTGGTTCTTACAGGAAGTGTAGATAACCTGGTGGGCAAAAACGTTGGGGTACTACAATTTTCCGGTGATGGAAAAGTCACCGGCAATATCGGTGCTACCAACCCGCTTAATTTAATTGCCCTCAACACCGGCAATTTCTTAAACTCCACCATCGAATTAGATGGCTCAATTATTAATGCAAATAAGATTAATGTGGTTGGCACAGGGGGCACCACCTTAAAGTTAAATAATGGTTCCCCAATGGTACTCACCAGCAACATCTCTACCAAAAACAATGGCATTGATACCGTTGAAACAACCAATGCCTTAGTCACTATCAATGGTAACTTAGGATCCGCCACACACACTTTTAAAATCTTTAAAATTGGCGCAAACACCAATATGAACGGTGATATTTTTGCTGCCAACACACAATTTCAAGCCAACAAAACTCTGACGATGGGCAATAATGCTATCATTCATGGCCCAGTCACTACCACAGCGAATAATCAGGGAATTTTAGCCTTTAACGGCAATTCGGTGATCAACTTTCCGGTTGGCGCAGCAGGTAAATCACTCGTGGGTGTCAATATCGATGGCCCCCCAAACAGCATCGTCACACTGAATAATAATATCTTTGCTGCCAATACTCAGGTAAATAATGGTGGCACTTTATTTATTACCGGAAAGCAAACCATCACGGGTAATGTAAATGTCAATAAAGGTGTGTTAAGTCTTGCTCCTTCTGCAGCACCCGTCACCGTTGATGGAATATTTAATTTAAATAATGGTACCGCATTAGGTATTGACTTTAATCATACGCTTTCCACCGGTAACTTGGTGGCGACGGGTACCGCAAATGTATTTCCAGGAGCAAAAGTAATTATTACCAATGCTCCGCTTGCTGTAGCAGATGGCATCACGCCACATACTATTGTGACAGGCTCTGCGGGCAGTAATCTTAATGCTATCCCGGTATTTAGCAATACCTTGCTGTTAGACTTTTTCACACAAGTTAATAATACTAATCACACTTTAAATTTATTTATCGATGCCATCCCGGTGACCACCTTTGCTAATCAAAGCAACACCAAAGGCGTTGCTGGTGCACTAGATTCCATCATTAATACCAGTATGCTCGGCATGAGTACTGTTCCTGGACTTTTGGGCGAAATTGTCGATCAATTAGATAGTTTTACCAGCGTCGAAAGCCTAAACCAAGCCTTAGCCGAACTTGCTCCGACAGTTGATGGGGCGGTACTGAAAGAAACCTTTAATATCCAATTAGAAACTTTCGATGTGATAGCCCTAAGATTAAATGCAATTTTACACGGCAAAATACGACAACTTGGATTAACGAGGCAAAATGGGTATAACGCCGGCGACGATCGAGACGATATCGGCCGCGGTGCTTGGGCGAAGTTTTTTGGCCAATATTCCCATCAAAAAACGCGAGATAATATCCTGGGATATCATGATGATGTCTGGGGCATTGCAGCTGGTTATGATTGGATGTTCACCGATTATATTTTAGCCGGTGTTGCGCTAAGTTGGGGCGAAGCCGATGTAGACAATATGATCTCAAAAGGTTCACAAACCGATATCGATAGTTATCAAGCCGCGCTGTATGGTCAGTATGTTTTTGAATGTCCTTATTATCTCAATTGGTTCCTTGCCGTTGGCTATAATGGCTACGACGCCGTGCGTAATGTCACCTTTGGTGAACTCTTTTTTATTCCCGAAGCAGTTTATCATGCTTGGCAATATAGTGCGAAAGCAGAAATGGGCTATGTTTTCGGACAAGAAGGCCCTTATCATACTGTTCCGGTTGCTTCGCTTTATTATTCGTTGCTGGATTTTGAAAGTTATACTGAAACTGGCGCAGGCACAGCAAATCAAACGGTGCATCCAGATGATGCCAATATGTTATTAGGGGGATTGGGCGTTAGATTTATTTACGATTATTATCACAAACAAACGTTAGTGCAACCTGAGTTGCATGTAATGGGCTATTACGATTTTATTAATGATCAAATGCAAACCCAATCACAATTTATAGGAGCGGGCCCTAACTTTATTACCTCGGGTGCTAACCCTGTTGCCGATAGCTACGTGATCGGAGCCAGTATCAGCACCTTTAGTGAAGAAGGTTTGGTGGTGACTTTAAATTATGATTACAACTTCAAACAAGATTACAGAGCACATGCAGGATTTATTCGGGCACGATATGAATGGTAATGGAACCGATTCTCCCCCTTAAGGAACCCCCATCGCGTTAAGAATTATTTGTTCAAGGAAGAACATATGATGAAAACTCCTATGCAACACGCTTCATTGTTGGCTCAAGCTGTATTGGCCTCAACCGTCTTTTGCACACACCCTATGACAGCCCATGCGTTTACCAACTTAGATCCTGCATCAAACGGTCAAAGTTCTTCCAACCCAGCGTATCCACCCTTTACCGGATATCAATATACTGCCAATTCAGAGACTTTTATTATCGTAGGGGGCACCACCATTGGAAACACAGCTTCATATGCTGTTGATACGAATCAACACATAAATGAAACATTAATATTTGTCGGCAATGCGACTGTCGCAGGTATCGTCAATAATTTTTATGAGTCAGCCAATACGTTCAACATGGATCTCCAAGGCGATCCAAGCACAACTGTCACCTTCAATGGAAATTTTGTAGGAGGAGAGCCCCCTGCCTATATTAATATCAACTTAACCAAAAACGGTAATGCCTCATTCAGACCAAGTGTTAGCACAATTTTTACTAACATTGATAATACCTCTGGGATCAGCGGACAAGGCACGATCAAATTTCAAGGAGGAAATCATTTTACGCTTGGTAGCATCGGCGCGACAAATCCGCTTAATTTGATCACTTTGAACGCTCAGGGCTTTGCATCTGGAAGTGATATTTTTATGTCTCCCCTCATTCAAGCAAAGACCATTGAAATTAATGACGATAAATCAGGCAACCCAGCTAATGGAGCAAATGAAGTATTTACTGGGCCAATGATTATTAACACCAATAGCATTACAGTCACCACGAATAATGAAGATAGGTTGACATTATACGATGGGGTCACACTCAACGCTTCTAATATTGGCACAATGGGTAGTGCCTTAAATTTAATTCAACTCTCGGGTGGAAATAACACTTTAAATGGAAATGTATTTGCAACGCTTACCCAATTTACCTTGGGGGGAACAGCTTTAACAATAGGAAATAACACAACTATTAATGGCAATATTGATTCCACTGCTCCCGGCCAAGGAACATTAATATTCTCAGGCAATGGAACTGTCACTGGACCCATTGGAGCTACCAATGCACTTAATGAAATTGATATTCAAGGTGGGCCAGGGACTAATGTGATTTTTCCAAATACCGTCAACGTGCAACCAGGTAATATTAATTTCAACGGCACAGCTTCCCCTACCACTGGAGTCACCTTTAACGACGGTGCGACGATTACCGCGAATATTGATAGCCCATTAGCTGCTGGCAATGGCGAATTAACTTTTTTAGGCAGTGCAAATGTTAATGGTACGATTGGGGTTATCACACATCCCATTAATGCAATCTGTTTAAAAGGCGCTGGCAGTACCGTTAATTTTAATCAAAAAATTGATACAAAATCCCTGTGTTTTGCTTTAGGCGCGGATCCCCAGACCACCGTGAATTTGGGAGATGGCGTCATTCTCACCAGCAAAGTTGATAATCTTTCAGGCACGGGTGGTAATGGGTTATTACAATTACAGGGTGGTGGAGAAATTACTGGGAATATTGGAACCACCAAACCGCTCGGTAAAATTATTTTTGACAAATCAGATCTAGGAAACCAAACGCTTACGTTGGATGGTACTCTTGTCAACGTCAATAATATTGTCGCCCTAAATAAGACTGATATTCTTAATCTAACTGGCCTTGTAGGCCCAACACTCGTCATAGCCAATATTGGTAATAATACTCAACCCTTTAGTTTGCTTAAGGTTGCTGCGAATGGAAATATCACCATTAATGGTAATGTTTTTGCGACCAATACCCAATTGCAAGCAAATAATTCCTTAACGTTAGGCGATGGTAACCATGTTACAGGTAATATTACTTCACTTCTGCCAGGAAACGGGACTTTAATTTTTGCTGGCGATGGTTCAGTTACCGGTAATGTCGGTCCATTAGATAAAATAGATCTCACGGGTGGCGATGGAAAAAATGTAACGCTTATTGGCAACATTACACCAGGAAATGGAAATTTAAATTTTGCATCTGGTTCGTCCCAATCATCAATGCTAACTATTGGCGAAGGTAGCGTTATTCATGGAAACGTTGACAACCTAGTTGATAAAAACATGGGTGTGCTGCAATGTACCGGAAATTGTCAAGTCACTGGTAATATCGGTGTCACCTACCCACTTAAATTAATTGCGCTTAACACTGCCGGAGGTGCAAATACCATTGAATTAGATGGTGAGATCATCAATGCTAACGATATTAATGTCGTTGGCGCGAGTATGACCACCTTAAAATTGAATAATGCCAACCCGATGGTACTCACGGGTAACATTACGACTAATAATAACAACATTGATACCGTTGAAACCACTGATGCCCTAGTAACTATTAATGGTAATGCAGGATCAGCCGGTCACATCTTTAAATTATTTAAAGTGGATGCCAATACCAATGTAAATGGCAATATTTTTGCTGGCAACACGCAATTTCAAGATAACAAAATGCTTACCATTGGAAACAATGCGATAATTCGTGGTCCTGTCACCACCACGAATAGCAACCAGGGAATTTTAACTTTTATTGGCAATTCAGCAATCAACTCTCCGATTGGAATCGACAAAGTATTGTTAGGTTTACATATTGATGGGCCTGCTGGTAGTGTCGTTACCCTGAGTAAGGATGTGGGCGCAATGGATACTCAGGTAAATAATGGCGGAACTTTATTGATTACCAAAATGCCAACCCTAACAGGTGACTTAAATATTAATAAAGGAGTTTTAAGCCTGTCGCATAACGTAAACCCCGTTACCATCAATGGCGCATTTAATTTAAAGGATAAAACAGCTTTACAAATTGATTTTGGTCATAAGCTTGCCACTCGCCATGTGGTTGCCAAGGGTACGGCGAATATATCACCGGGAGCAAAATTAATTGTGCATCGCGCTCCGCTTTCAGTAGCAGACGGCGTTACTCCATTTACCATTGTGACAGGATCTCCTGGCAGCAAGCTTAACCCTATTCCGGTATTTAGCAGTTCCTTGCTATTAAACTTTTTTATGGAAGTAGACAAAGCTAACAACGCCTTAAATTTATTTATTGATGCGATCCCAGTAACCACTTTTGCTAATCAAAGCAATACTCGAGGCATTGCCGGTGCTTTAGATTCCATCATTAATAGCAGTCGAAATGGTATGAGCACTGCCCCTGGGCTTTTGGGTGAAATTATTGATCAATTAGATGGTTTTACCAGCATCGAAAGTCTCAACCAAGCCTTGGCGGAATTTGCACCGACGGTAGACGGTGCAGTACTAGAAGAAAGCTTTAATATCCAACTCGAAACCTTCGATGTCGTTACCTTAAGGGTAAATTCAATTTTGCATGGTAAGGTGCGACAGCTTGGGTACACGCGACAAAGCGGCTATAACGCCGGAGATCGAGACGATACCGGCCACGGCGCTTGGGTGAAATTTTTTGGTCAATATGCCAATCAAAAAACACGAGATATGATCCTTGGCTATCACGATAATGTTTGGGGCATTGCAGCTGGTTATGATTGGATGTTCACCGATAATAACTTAGCGGGCTTTGCGCTAAGTTGGGGCAAAGCAGATGTGGATAATAAGATCTCGAAAGGATCTCAAACCGACATCGATAGTTTCCAAACTGCGCTGTATGGTCAGTACGTTTTTGGATGTCCCTATTATTTGAATTGGTTCGCTGCCATTGGCTATAACGACTATGATGCCGTTCGTCATGTTACTTTTGGCGATCTCTTTTTTACTCCCAAAGCAGATTATCATGCGTGGCAATATAGCGCTAAAGCAGAAGTAGGTTATGTTTTCGGGCAAGAAACTTCGTTTCATACTGTTCCGATAGCTTCGCTTTATTATTCGTATCTTGATTTTGAAAGTTATACCGAAACAGGAGCAGGAACGGCAAATCAAATAGTGCATCCGGATGATGCCGATATATTATTAGGTGGTGTCGGCCTTAGATTTATCTACGATTGTTACTACAATCAAACGTTAGTCCAACCCCAGTTGCATTTAATGGCTTATTACGATTTTATTAATGATAAAATGCAAACCCAATCTCAGTTTGTCGGGGCAGGGCCTAGCTTTATTACCTCAGGTGCCAATCCTGTTGCAGACAGCTACGTGATCGGAGCCAGTATCAGCACCTTTAGTGAAGAAGGTTTGGTGGTGACTTTAAATTATGATTACAACTTCAAACAAGATTACAGAGCACATGCAGGATTTATTCGGGCACGATATGAATGGTAATGGTCGCTCTTAACTCTTAATCTATCCAGTCAATAATCTTTACCGATTAGCCGATAACATTATACATAACACTTTGCTTTGTAAGGGACAGCCTCTGTAAAATCCCTCTGCGCTACGCGCGGTCTCCCTTTTTCAAAGGGAGACATTTTGTCGCTTCGCGACGGATCCTGGTGGGCGCAGCCCACATATTCTCTCCCTTTGAAAAAGGGAGAGGTCAGCCTTTAGCCCCGGCGAAAGCCGGGGGAACAGAGGGATTTTGGATTTTGCTGTGCAATCCCATAATACGTGTAAATAAGGCTAATTTTATGGCTCCCAAAAAGAAATTTCCCAAGAAACCTACAAAAAAAGCTTCAACGAAAGCCATTCCTAAAACCACTAAACGAAGAGCCAAAGCAGCAGACAGTGGTGAAGGTCAAACCAGTGAAGGCCGTTCACTGTGGAAGGGTTATATCACATTTGGATTAGTTAATATTCCCGTATTACTCCATTCTGCTGAAAAATCTCAGGAAGAAGTCCATTTTAAACTCTTAGATAAAAAAGATCACGCCGGCATAAAATATTCCAGAATTAACGAAGAAACCGGGGAAGAAGTCCCCTGGGAAAATATTGTGAAAGGATATGAATACGAGCCCGGTAACTATGCCATTTTAACCGAAGAGGATTTCCAAACAATTGCTCGCGAAAGTCTTAAAGTGATTGAAATTCATGATTTTGTTAATGGTGATGAACTGGGAGCAATGTACTTTGAAAAACCGTATTATTTACTCCCCTATCAACATAGTGAAAAGGGTTATGTCCTGTTGCGAGAAACATTAAAAAACACCCATAAAGTGGGGATAGCAACTATCGTGATCCGATCTCATCAATATTTGGCCGCAGTCATGATACAAGATTCTGCCATTGTGTTAAATACCTTGAGATATCCGCAAGAAGTCAAAGAGCCCAAGCAACTTCATGTGCCTGATGAACCCGTGGGCCATTACAAAATCTCGCAAAAAGAATTTGATATCGCAAAACAATTGGTTGATACCATGACGGTGAAATGGGATCCTAGCCATTATGTTAATCATTTTAGAGAGGATTTATTAAAGCTAATTGAAGAAAAAGTAGCTTATGGCGGTAAAAAAGCAATTAAACACATAGAGCCCCCGATTAAACACACCAATGTCATCGATTTCATGGCGTTATTAAAAAAGAGTGTAAAGCAAAAAGCTAAAAATCCTAAACCTACTCCACTCAAGAGTAAAAAATCTAAAAAAAGTAAATAGATCATGAAGCTTAAACATTATCATCAAAGGAGACGTTTTACTCACACGCCCGAGCCCAAAGGAAAACTTAAAAAATCTTCCTCTCACCTTTTTGTGATCCAAAAGCATGCTGCTCGACATTTACATTACGATTTTCGTTTAGAAATGGATGGGGTATTAAAAAGTTGGGCTATACCTAAAGGCCCTTCGTTAGATCCCAAAGTTAAAAGATTAGCCGTCCAAGTTGAAGATCATCCAATTGAATATGCCAGTTTTGAGGGATTTATCCCCAAAGGCGAATATGGCGCTGGCAGCGTGATGATTTGGGACAAAGGAAAATGGCAGCAAGTTGAGTTCAGTGAAAAACCTAAAAAAGATAAAAGCATCACCTTTGTATTAAACGGCAAAAAACTCAAAGGATTATGGACATTGGTTCCGTTGAGCCATGATCCCAAAAATTGGCTACTTATCAAAATACAAGATGAATATGCTCGTTCGAATTATAACGTTACTGAAAATGAACCTCTTAGCGTTGTATCAAAAAAGACGATGAGTGATATTATCGTTAAAACCCATCCAAAGCATGTGGCTCAACTTCCTACCCAGATTAAGCCCCAATTGGCAACCTTAGTCGATAAACCACCCGTTGGTAAAAACTGGCTCCATGAATGTAAATTGGATGGCTACCGTTTGCTTTGTTTTATTGAAGATAAAATTAAATTCATCACTCGTGGACAAATAGACTGGACCAATACATTTCGCGATCTGGTCAAAGAAATGAAAAAGCTTAATCTCTCGCGTAGCATTTTAGATGGCGAGGTAGTAGCGCTTGACAAAAATGGATTACCTAATTTTCAATTATTGCAAAATGTGTTGCATAAAAATAAAAAAGCGGAATTAGTTTATTATGTTTTTGATCTATTGTTCTATCAAGGAATCGATTTAACACAAAAACCGTTAATTGAGCGTAAAGCGCTTTTAAAACAAATATTACCTAAAGATCACGGGTTAATCCGTTACACCGAACATATACAAGGCTCAGGCAACGAGGTATTTGATTCTGCCTGTCAGCTGGGTTTTGAAGGCATTGTCTCGAAAAATATCAATAGCACTTATCTTCAAAAGCGAACCAAGAATTGGCTCAAAATAAAAAAAATTAACCGCCAAGAGTTTATTGTAGCTGGATTTACGCATGCTAAAGTAAAAGGTGATCTTTTTGGCGCGTTATTACTTGGCTATTATGACAAAAAAAAGCAATTTCACTATTGCGGCCGTGTGGGTACGGGATTTAACCGTGAAAACTTACCAGAGCTTAATCGCCTATTAAATCAATATCAAACCAAACAGTGCCCTTTTGTTGAAAAACCGAAAGTAAAAGAGTTATCCTCTTGGGTAAAACCTCAAATCGTGGTCGAAATCGAATTTAAAGAATGGACCAACGAGGGTTCGCTACGCCATCCTAGTTTTAAAGGGATCCGAATCGACAAATCTCACGATGACATATTTAAAGAGAAAAAAACTCAATTACCAACTCAAATCTCCCATGCTGATAAAGTTTTATATCCTAACCAAAGTATTACTAAAGGTCAAGTTGCCGATTTATATTTACATATTCATCAATGGATTTTACCTTATATTATCAATCGGCCATTAAGCCTTTTACGATGCCCAAATGGGATTGATCAAACGTGCTTTTTCCAAAAACATCTCGATAAACGCAGCAAAATGTTATCTCTTCACCGTATTGTTATCGACAAAGTATCAGAAAGTGATCCTTATATTTATATTGATGATCTCGATGGATTACTGCAACTCATTCAATTAAACGTTCTAGAAATCCACCCATGGGGTGCAAAGTGTGACAAAATCGATAAACCAGATTTGATGATCTTTGACTTAGATCCTAGCCCAGAAGTGTCCTGGAAAGATCTTGCCAACATGGCTTTTATTATCAAAGATGAACTTAACCACTACGATTTGCAGCCATTTGTCAAAACAACGGGCGGGAAAGGTCTTCATTTATCCATCCCCATTCAACACCGTTATCAATGGGAGGATATTTTGCATTTTTCAAAAGTATTTGCAGAGTACATTGCTACCAAGTATCCTACCCAAACCACGAATATTATGACAAAAGCAAAAAGAACAAATAAAATCTATATCGATTATTTAAGAAATTTTAAAGGCTCCACTGCGGTTGCACCCTATTCAATCCGCGCGCGTGAATCGGCTCCTATTGCTACTCCGCTGGATTGGTCAGAATTATCTGCTAAAACCAAACCCGTCTATACCATTGAAAATATCGAGCAGCGTTTAGCAAAATTAAAACGCGATCCTTGGAAGGATTTCTTTTTAGTGAAGCAAAAGTTGCCGAAACTTAAATAAAAAGAGTATACAATCTGAGTATCCCGATGAATTCTAGGCAACGTGTCTTAAATGTCTTCCCGGAATTTAGTCACGCTTAGCGAACTTGTGAGCTTAGCGTGACTTGATATCCGGGATCCAGACCTTATGGCTTTATTATATGAACAAATTATATCATGATTTTATTATTTCTGGACCCCGGATATTAAGCGACACTAACGCTCGTAAACTCGCTAAGTGTCGCTAGATTCCGGGGAGACAGATCTTTCTTTTTCTAAATCTGTATATTTCTTTTTGTCACAAATAAACGTAACTTGGCTCGAACAGTGTGGGTATAATGGCGTTACCATCGCTGCCACCATTTCAGGAGGGTGCACGGTTAACAGATCTTGAATCAACGCAATATGATCTTTTTTAAAAAATGTTGATACTGTTTTAAAATCTGATTGTGAACCACGCTTTGCCATAATATTAAATCGATGTTGTTGTAACATAACCTCAATTTGTTCAAATGGAACAGATTGCATATACCCCGGCAACAAGGTACTATAACTGGTCGAAAGGTACAACTTCCCTTGGGAGTTCATCACTCTATACATTTCATCTAATAAATGTCTTCCTTGAGCAACGGGAAGATATTTAATCATTTCGAAATTGACAACATAATCAAAAAAACCATCGCGGTAAGGCAATCCATGTTTGACATCATGGACGATATAAGCAGAAGGCACAAAATTCCCTTTTGCGCCGGATTCTATATTATCAACCCCTTTGACCGCATCTTCCAACACATCCTGACGAATGTCTAACCCCCAATAGTAAATCTCTTTTTTGTCTTGTGGATTGATATTTCCCTCTAAGAATCTACGTAAATATCCTGTCGAACAGCCAATATCTAAAATGCGCACTTTCGTATTTTGATCATTGAGTAACCCTTCAACCAACGCGAGATTTTTATACAAAAAATGCCAACTTCGCATGTGCCATTCTCGAACGCTTCCTTCCGTCACCGTACGATAGCTCCCGAAACTTAAATCGGTAAAATATTGATCCCAGGAACGGGTAATATAAGAATCGGTGGTGGAATCTAACGCCAGCTTCCCATTTAATAATATCCGCCGCTCAAATTCATCAATGATTTGAGGCGAAAATAAAAACGCACTCATTAATTCTTGCCGTTGATCGGCCTTCAATTCGCGATACATATTTGTTTTTTTGGCGAGTTGTAGTTCATTTGCCATCTTAAGATAGCGTTCAGCTAACATTTGTCTTCCCATCGCATTATAGATATTTGCAAGGTCAACATACAATTGTAACTCACCCGGAGCGATTTTAATGGCTTGCTCTATATATTTAACAGCATCTTTATAATTTTCTTGCTTAAACTCAATCATTCCTAACAAATGTACTACTCCATAGTGTGAAGGATATTCTTTTAATAGTGCCTCCCCTATCGATTTAGCATGTATTAAATCATCTTGTTGATAATAATACTTGGCCTGATTGATCATTTCTTTTTTGTCACTCACCATTACGGTTGACGAAGCTGGCGCGTTGAGCCCTTCTTTTAATGGTCCTAAATGTTTATCATAGTGTCGCCAGTGTCCTATTTCATTTTGATGAAGGAAATGCGTATCAAAATGATGATGCTCATCCAACTCTAAATAAGTCATCAATGACGATAAAGTTTTTTGCGGCGAGGTGATCAAGGCTTCATAATTTACCTCAAAAATAATTTGAGGATATTTTTTCTTCCAAAATTCAATTAGGCGTTCATATTGCTTATAGTAAGAAGCTAATTTACCTAAATGATAGGAATAACCATGTCCATAAAAATAATATTTATAATACATCAATAAGCAAACATCCATAGGATCGCGCTTACAATAAATAAATTTCGCTTTAGGAAATAATTTAATTAAAAGACCTACATAAAGTCCATTTCCATGCATGGTATCAATAATATATCTTTTATTCTTCTCAACTTCGCGTTGCATCCTGCTTAAGTACATGTCACGTATCGCTTTTGCTTGCTTTTGCGTTAAGCTATTCATCCACATAGGGTAACTTTGTTTGAACTGATCCTGAAGGGATAGCCGCTCTAACCCATCTGGGAGTCCAAGCTCCCCTGCATCTTCGATAGCAGCATGTTGGCATAGCAGTTCTTCTAACACGCTTTTACCCGAACGAGATACACCAAAAACAAAAAGCGGTTGAGGCTGTTCTTCATGCCCAAAATCGAAAGTTTTAGCGTCAAGTTCACCAAAAACTTTCATAATATTTTCCACATGATTACTAAAAGAATTTACATCAAACTCAATTCTTTTATCTTGCAATTCGTTTCCCTGACGATAAAACTCAAATGCTTGATCATAATGTTCACAATCATCATAGATGTTACCTAAGGCAAAATAGCAATCTATTCTATCTTGTATTCTCAGATTTGGTTTATTTAACAATTTGATTATTTGTTTAACGTCAGGGTGCTCAAGGGAAGTGTAATGATGTACTAACGTCAAACTTCTCCAATCCCCTGCGAGATCAGGATTTATTTCAAGCGCTTTTTTGAGCCATTTTTCTGCTTCAGAGTATTGGTTCTTTTCAAGATACAACCCCCCTATATTGCTGATGGCAGGTACGTTTTCAGGATCAATGGTTAGTGCTTGTTTAAAAAAGCGTAGCGCCTTTTTAAATTGTATGTCTTTAAAATAAATCGACCCCATATTTCCAATTAACCCGGGATGGTGTGGCAACCCTATGAGGGCTTTTTCGTAGGCGATTATCGCTTCGGGTATTTTGTTTTCCATTTGATAGCAAATACCTAAATGGTAATATGCTTCGTAAAAATCTGGCTTAATCGAAGTTGCTCGAACGAACAACTTCTCTGCCTCTAGATATTTTATTTGATTGTGATAGACCACCCCTAAATTAAAAGTAGCCAACAGATGATCTTTATTTATTTTAAGGCATTGTAAAAAGGTATTTTCAGCTTCTTGAAAAAGTTTAATCTCAACCAAAAGATGACCCAGAACGATATAATAGTCGCATTTTTCTGGATTGATGGCGATGGCAATATTTAAATGTTTGATGGCCTCATTTGTTTTTTTTTGATCAGCAAGACAACATCCCATCAAGCATTGAACATCACCTTGCTGTGGGAACTTTTCAAAACAGGCCTTTGCAATTTGATAAGCTTCGTCATATTGCTTGTCTTCGCGAAGCTTAAAACCACGCTCTAGCAGCTCGGCTAAATTTTTTAATGTAATCTCAGGGTGCTGGATCGACGACATTCCTCATTAGCCAAAGAGATAATTATATTGCAAATAAACCGCATTGCTTGTAAACTTTTCACGCCATTCCAAGTCATACTTCACGGTGATAATGCCTTCTTGTGCAATATAAGTATTCAGACCCACATCGAGATTTAAAATGGTACGCCCAGGTCTTACCCCATTGGTGGCAAATTGCGGGCCGCCCCCAATAAACCCAGCAATGGTTTGCTCGCCATCATTATCAAAATCATAAGCCACCAAAGCTGAAACTTCTGGGACATAAAGCATATTTTGTTTAGGACAAGGAATTTCCATGCCAAATTTTAACCCCAACCCACCTAAAAACTCATCGGGGTTATGATTATTAACGCTTAAATTAAAATCGTTCGCGCCACTTTCGGTATAATCTTCTAAATCAAGATAAGTGTATCTTAGTCTGGCAAAAGGAGATAAATAAGAATTCTCATCTTTAAAGAGTAACCATCCTAAATCACTTTGTATCCCAAATTGCGTTCCATCAAAATCTGCCTGGGCCGCTGTATGGATTTGATTAACATTGATCACACGATTGGTTTTGTACTCGTTAGTTGCAAGGCCCGCAATCACATCTAAATAAATATTATGATTAAATTCTAACCAACCATATGC
>JBIOEB010000037.1:0-18763 GCA_044445585.1 Candidatus Berkiellales bacterium | reverse complement strand
ATCAAATACTCAGTTGTCACGTCGATGGTGTGGCAGTGATTTCGGCTGTCACCCAAAGCAATGATCCCTTTACGAGCTGCCAGCAATTTATGAGCAAAATAAACCCATGTACGCAAAATATGCTCGTCAAATAATACTGCCAGAAGTGGGCGTTGAAGGGCAAAAAAAGCTACAACAGGCGAAGGTACTTTGTGTCGGTGCGGGTGGCTTAGGGTGCTCGGCGTTAATGTATTTAGCAGCAAGTGGTATTGGTACCATTGGGATCGCAGATGGCGATATTATCCAAGAGCATAATCTACAACGACAGGTATTGTATACCGAACAAGATATTGGCCAATTAAAAAGCGTAGTCGCTGTTTCGCGTTTAAAACAACTCAATCGAGAAATTGAGTTCATAAACATTCCAGAATATATTTCTTTTGATAATGGTTTTTCATTCTTAGCAGATTATGATTTTATTATCGATGCTACAGATAACTTTACAATAAAATTTTTGTTAAACGATGTTTGTCATTACTTACACAAACCCTTGATTAGTGCAAGTGTGCAACAATTTAGCGGCTACTGCACCACATTTTGGTTCCCACATAGTGGTTGTTTACGTTGTTTATTTGATCCTGTCGACATCACGCTACCCAATTGCGCGCAAGCGGGCGTAATGGGGGTAATGCCTGGGTTGTTTGGAACATTGCAGGCATTGGAAGTGATGAAGCTTTGCTTAGATCTTCCCAATCAGCTAATCGGGAAATTATGGCGATGGGAAGTGTTACAAGGCTTGCCAAAACTTTATAAATTTACCACGCATTCAAATTGCCCGTTATGTACAGGACAAGAAAGTTTTGTTACGCTATGGAATCAATTGCAATTCAATGAGGGAATGGGTGTGATTTCTGAAATGACGGCGGCTGAACTTGCTGCTAAATTGACTCAGCAAGGATCCCTTTTTGTTCTTGACGTCAGAAACCCTGATGAATATATAGCTTATAACATAGGCGGCTATTTAATCCCACTTGCAGAATTACCTCAACGATTAAGTGAAATACCTCGCAATCAGCCTATTGTGGTTCATTGCCGATCGGGTCATCGTAGCCAAACAGCGGTGCAATTTTTGCAACAAGCTGGATTTGAGAATGTTAAAAATTTAACTGGCGGTATCCTTGCTTGGCAGAAAATCAGCCATCCAGCTTAGGAATACTCAATCCACTTTGCGGATTCATTCCGCGCGCAGCATACAAATAAGGAGCGTAGCGGTGATTGTTGATCTCACAAAACCGCAAATTGTAGGCAGTGGGTCCCCTCCCAAAAAACTTGGGGCTTTTATTGGGATGTTTTTAAAAAGGCATCCTTGGTTGCTTGCCGTATTTTCAATCTATGTGGCGTTTGAAGCATCCTTTTCACCCATCAATTCTTATTTACTAAAAGTGATCGTTGATGGTGTGGGCGCCACTAAAAATCAACTCAATCTATTGCTACCCACATTATTAGTGCCAGCCTTATTGTATATAGGGATCCAATTAGTCATCAATGCGGTTTACACCATACATCGATATGCCCAATTAAAATTTTACCCCAAAATAAAGTCAGATATTGCGGGCACGATGCATCATTATTTATCACAACATTCCTATCGCTACTTTAGTGAGCAGTTGTCAGGAAGTTTATCTAAAAAAATATTTGATTTGTGTGTTGGGGTTGAGTACTTATTGCAAATTATCATTCACACACTTTTGCCGAAAACTTTATCGGTATTTTTTTCGGCGATGATTTTATATACCGTACAGCCAGTATTTGGTTTGATGCTTATCATTTGGGCATTATGTTATATCCTTTTTTCCTATTTAAAGTCGCGAGAATCAGAGCGGCTCTCTTATGGTTTTAGTGAAGCCTTAAATACCATGAGTGGCAAAATAGTCGATAGCATTATTAATATCATGAGTGCAAAGCTATTTAATAATGTTAAATATGAAGAAAAGGTGGTTTTTAACTCTGTCAATCAGGTCATGATCAAAGATAGAGCTTTGCATTGGTATCTGTTAAAGGTTTATTTTGTCCAAGGCCTATGGGTTGCCTTATTGATTGCTATCATGCTGATTGGCTTGATTTATTACCGATTGCAAAATTTGGTCACGGTGGGCGATTTTGCGTTGATCCTGACTTTAGCTACCGCTATTTCAAGTAGCATTTTTAGTATGGGTGAAGAAATCATTCACTTTGCCAAAGAAGCAGGCACCTGTCGCCAAGCGCTTAATATTATCGTTGAGCCTCATGAAATTCAAAATAAACCTCATGCCCATGAATTAGTCGTTAGCCAAGGCAAAGTGGTATTTGATCAAGTTCAGTTTCAATATCAAGGAGCAGAGCCTTTATTTGAAAATAAAACAGTGACTATCAAACCTGGGGAAAAGGTAGGGTTAGTTGGACATTCTGGTAGTGGAAAATCGACTTTCGTTAATTTGATCTTACGGTTGTATGATGTCAATCAAGGCCAAATATTAATTGATGGCCAAGATATCAAAGAAATCACTCAAGAAAGCTTAAGAAAAAATATTGGGATGATCCCCCAAGATCCTTCATTATTTCATCGTACCTTAATGGAAAATATACAATATGCTCGTGTTGATGCCACCGAAGAAGAAGTAATTGCTGCATCCAAACACGCCCATGCCCATGAATTTATTGTCACTTTACCAGGGGGGTATCATTCCTTGGTTGGGGAACGAGGTGTAAAGCTTTCGGGGGGCCAACGCCAACGCGTTGCTATTGCCAGGGCTTTTCTTAAGAATGCACCGATTTTAATTTTAGATGAAGCCACCAGCCAGTTAGATTCTGTTACTGAGCAATATATTCAAGAAAGTTTATGGGAATTAATGCAAAACAAAACCACCATTGTCATTGCGCATCGTTTGTCTACATTACTTCATATGGACAGGATTTTAGTATTTGATAAAGGAAAGATAGTCGAGGATGGATCTCATCAGGAATTACTTGCCAAAGAAGGGTTTTACGCCACACTTTGGAAAGCGCAAGTGGGTGGATTCTTATTAGATGGTGAAGAGGGTTGAGAAGTCATCATGACTGTTTTTAAGTTTATCATACAAATGATTTGGCCTTTTCGATTTTATATCATGGGGCCAATGGTGATTATGGCGTTTTGTGCCATTGATACTTCGCTGCGTCCGTATTTAATTAAAATGCTCATTGATAAAGCGATTAATCAATCTGGGCAGGCAATGATAGCTTCAGTTGCGCCAGTGGCAGCTTTTTATATTGCTTTGCAAATTTTTATTCCGGTATCTTGGCGTTTTTACGATTGGTTTTCGCTAAAATATGAGCCAGCCTTAAAAAATCATATTGGGCGATGCTTAGCATCATACGTTAGCGATCATTCGTATCATTATTTTCAAAATAACTTTGCGGGCAATATTTCAAGCAAAACAAGCGATGTTGCGCAATTTGTTCCAGCTATTGTTAAAGCAACGATTGATCGCTTTTATGCCGATACGTTAGTGTTGATTATTGCCATTTATGCATTTTGGCATGTTCACCATTGGTTTGCGACAGCAGCAGTGCTCTGGGGGTTGTTTTATGTGACTGTTGCTGTGCTGGTGCTTAAAAAGTTTAATTATCTTTCACGCAATAATGCCGAGGCGGGTTCGCGGATCATTGGTTACATTGTTGATTTTTTAACCAACATTAGCAGCGTGAGATATTTTGTAGGCAAAGATCAAGAGTTGGCAAAACTTGAACACTATCAGAAAGAGTTTTTAAGAACTGCTCAAATTAGAAGATGGTTTTTACTTAAATTTTATTCTGTTCAAGGTTTATCATTTGTTGTTTATCAAATAACGTGTTTGATCATGCTGATTTATCTTTATAGTATTAAGCAAGTCAGCCCTGGCGATTTTGCTATGATCTTAACCATCAATATGACGCTCATTGAATTATTATGGATGACTTCTAACGAAATGCGCACGTTTAGTGAAAATGTTGGTGCGGTTCAACAAGGGCTGAGCCTTATTTTTGTACCACATGAGATCCAGGATAAAAAAGATGCAAAACCGCTTGTTGTTGATCACGGTGAGATTGTTTTTGATAAGGTTAAATTTCAATACCAAGGTGATGAGCCGCTGTTTGAAAATAAATCAGTGCGCATTTTACCTGGTCAAAAAGTGGGATTGGTTGGCTTTTCTGGCAGTGGCAAATCCACTTTTGTTAATTTAATTTTACGATTATTTGATGTCACAGAAGGAAAAATATTAATTGATAATCAAGAGATCTGTGCCGTCACGCAAGATAGCTTACGATTAAATATTGGGATGATCCCACAAGATCCTTCTTTGTTCCACCGTACTTTAATCGAAAATATTCGCTACGGGCGCGAAAATGCAACCGACGAAGAGGTCATTCAAGCGGCAAAACAGGCACATGCGCATGAGTTTATTGCAAGGTTGTCTCAAGGCTACCAATCGTTAGTCGGGGAACGTGGGATTAAACTTTCTGGTGGGCAACGGCAGCGCATTGCTATTGCCCGAGTCATCTTAAAAAATGCACCGATTTTAATGTTAGATGAAGCTACCAGCCAATTAGATTCGGTTTCGGAAAAGTATATTCAAGAAAGTCTGTGGAAGCTCATGCAAAATAAAACGACTATCGTGATAGCCCATCGACTATCTACGCTCTTGCATATGGATCGCATTTTAGTTTTTGATCGCGGGAAAATTGTGCAAGATGGCACTCATGAAAGTTTGCTTGCGAAAGAGGGGCTATATAAAACTTTATGGGAGGCTCAGGTGGGTGGGTTTTTATTAGATAGTTTAGAAGCGACAGGATAATTTAATGGGTTTTGTTACCATTCGAGAGCCTAGAATTGAAGATCAAACTGCCTTTTTGGCAATGACACAAGCGAGTCGTGAATTGCACTATCCATGGGTGAAACCGCCGCTTAATCATGAAGAATTTATTGCTTACCTACAGCGCTATCAGCAATCCACGCATAAAAGTTATGTTGTTCTAGATGAACAAGAAGATATTGTTGGCGTATATAATATAAGCGAAATGGTGCATGGTTGTTTTCAAAGTGCATATTTGGGTTTTTATGCCGTAGCATCAAATGCGGGTAAGGGTTTGATGAGTGAAGGGCTGAAGCTGGTATTAAAAGAAGTTTTTACTACCCTTGGGTTGCATCGTATTGAAGCAAATATTCAACCACAAAATTTAAGATCGATTAATTTAGTCAAGAAAAATGGTTTTAAAAAAGAAGGTTTTTCGCCTAGGTTATTAAAAATAAATGATACGTGGTGCGATCATGAGCGCTGGGCGTTGACGGTTGAGGATTGGGAGAAGTAAAAAGTTTATTTTTCTCGATGTAACCCTAATGTAACCCTAATGTAACCCTAATGTAATCCTAATGTAATCCTAATGTAATCCTAATGTAACCCTAATGTAACCCTAATGTAACCCTAATGTATCCGTGATGTTTTCCCGGAATTTAGCGCCACTTAGCGAGCTTGAGAGCGTTAGTGGCGCTTAATATCCGGGATCCAGATTGTGAAAGATGATTATTATTGAGAGCTCGTTTTAAAGGGTGATGGTCTTGATCGGGCGCTATCAGAATCTTCATCCTGGGAGCTTGGTATACTAGGTAAGGGCCTTGGTATACTAGGTAAGGCCCTTGGTATACTAGGTAAGGGTGGTAAAAAGGGCGGTAAACTCAAAAAAACCTTTGGTGTGTCTAAGAGATCCGTCTCCTCTTCTTGTGATCCTCTATGAGTTTGTCGATCTTTTTTCTCTCCATTATGGTGCCCTGATGTGCTTCTAACTAAAGTTGCTCGGCGCTGCTCATGGTGAGAGGATTTTCTTGTAGGAGAGGGTGGTTGCTCCTCTTTGGATTTTACAGGAGAAGTTGTTTGCTCCTCTGCATGGTGTCCTGATGTGCTTCTAGATAAAGCTGCTCGGCCTTGTTCATGGTGAGAAGCTCTTCTTCTAGGAGAGACTGGTTGCTCATCTTGTCTTTCAGGAGACGTTGATCGGTCTTCTGAACGGCCTGATTTGCTTCTAGATAAAACTGCTCGGCTGGCGCGGAGATCTGAACTTGTGGGTGACAACAGATCTTTCTCTTGTGATTTTCGATGAGACACGTGCCCTTCTTGATGAGGTTGAGGAGGATTCGATTTTCTAAGTGATGGTGCCTCCCTTTCTCCATTGTGCGGTTCTTTTCCAGGAGAAGTTGATCGTTCATCCACCTTGTGTGGTTCTAATATTCTAGGAGAAGTGGGTTCTTCCTCTGCAGTTTGGCGACCTGATTTACTTCTTGCAAAAATTGCTCGCTTATCGCCGGTTGTCGGTGAACTTGATCGCTCCGCAGTCGATCTTCTAGGAGAAGCAGGTTCCTCCTCTGCAGTGTGGTGACTGGGTCGCTTTTCGTCGGTGCCTTTTCTTGGTGAAATTGGATCCTCCTCTGCAGTGTGGCGTTTTGATTTACTTCTGGCCATAGTGGGTCGCTTTTCGTCGGTGCTTTTTCTTGGTGAAGTTGGTCGCTCCTCGCCATTTCGGTGTTCTGATTTTGGAGGAGAAACTGCTCGAGCTACTTCCTGTTTTATCTCTAATGTAGGAATTGAACTTTGACTGCTATCAGCAGGCGGAACTGATTTTTTGGTAGGGGGCATGGGTCTTTTATCGCTTTTAGAGTGCGGACGCCTTTTTTCTCCTCTGTGAGGCGGATGCTCATGCACCAGCACAGTTTCACTGCTACGTACCCTAGCTAGTGTTTTGTATGGATCCTCTGCTCGGTCAGGGCTGGTAGATGGTGTGCTTTCTCCCAAGGCAAAAATTTGAGCAAGAGGTGGTGGAGCACTAAACACTAATGACATATGCTTTATTCTCTTAGGTGGATCTTTTTGTTCAGGTAGTGTAAATCCTCGAAGTTGTAGAATTAATGCTTCAATATCCGTTTCAGGGCGTGTCATACTTCTTTTTCTACCATGGCCGCGAGCGGGTTGAGATGCTGTAGCCTGGGAAGGTTCAGGAGCAGGGGTTGAAGTTTTAGGAATTGGTGTTGAAGTTTTAGGAGTTGGTGTTGAAGTTTTAGAAGTTGGTGTTGAAGCCTCGGGATCCAGCGTTGAGGTTTTAGGAGCTGGGGTTGAAGTTTCGGACAAGGATTTGATTTCTCTGCCAAAACGTTTGATCCATCCTTGAATATCTTCAAAACTAAGTCTTTGATAAATATCTTCGTTTGTTAAACGTAGACACAGTTGAATCAAGAGATTATCTTCTTGAAGGATTTCTGCAAAAGCGTTATAAAAATCATCCGTAGTCAATTGATATTGTGTAAAGGCTGTTTCTTTATTTTTTTCAGCTAATTCTTCTTCTTTTTTCCTTAAAAACCTTCGCCAGCTTCTTTTTTTCGCTAACATTTCCCAAAAAATCATACCGACAGAAAAACAATCGTGCTGATAACCGTATGGAATTTTTTTATTTGGAGGAAGATGCATGTCAAAAGCTTGATATCCTGGTGTCCCCATAAAGTCTTTAGTTGCATTTTGGTAAAAACAGCTGTTACCAAAATCAAGGAGATGTGCTATAACATCTCCATTTTCTTTAAATTCAATTTTGATGTTTTCAGGTTTTATATCTCGATGCAAAATTCCCTTTTTGCGTAACTCTTCTAAAGCAATTAAAATTGCTCGAGCTATTTTATAGATTAAAAGGAGAGGAAGATCTCTTTTAACCCATTGTTCCTTTTTCTTTGCCGGCGCTTTTTCTTCGACTGGTTTTTTTTCGTCGTCCTTTTCTTCTTCCCGGGTCTGTTCTTCCTCAACCTGCTCTATTTCTTCGATCTGCTCTTTTTTGTCCTGCTCTTTTTCTCCACTCTGTTCTTTTTCGTCCTGTTCTTCAGCTCCAAAATTTCGATTATAAATAATGTTCAATAGCGACTTGCCAGGACATAGCTCACTAATTAAATGTAATTGCTCATTATATTCAAAGTAGGCTTGGGCACGGTCTAACTTTTTTAAAATTTCAAATTCATTATTGAAGTCGTCATCCGTATTCCAAAGCTTCTCTTTAGGAGAACGTTTAAGAATAACTAAATTTTCTTCTCTTAGGTTAAATACGGGCTCCTGAAATAGTTTTTGGGCGAGGAAGACTTCTCCTTGCGCGCCTTTACCAACCCTACTTGAAGTGTCAATGGCATATACCACTGGTTCTGATTCTGTGCTGCCATCAAGTCTTTTTACACGGTCATTGACAACGATGAGCTCAAATTTATTATTTTTTCGTTTCTTTCTTGTATATTGAAAAGTCTTTTTGCCACTCATGGCAGCCTGCCAGGCTAGAACAGCTTTCTCAGACGTTAAGAGAAACTCTTGATGGGAACCGGAGCCTTTTATCATTTCTTACCTCTTAAAATAATTTCGCATTCTACTCAGGATCCCTGTTATTTTCAAGCTATTCGCTTAAATTGCCATGAATTAATCTAGCATAATTACTTTATTATGTAGCACTTCCAATGCTTGAGAATGGCTAATGGTCAAAATGGTACTTTCTGCTAATGATCTAAACAATTTGTTCATGGCGTTCGTTTGATTTTGCACATCTAAAGAAGCAGTCGGCTCATCCAAAATTAACCATTTGGGCTTGATGAGAGATATTCGAACAAAATTTAATCGTTGTTGCTCGCCTAACGACAACTTGGTATTCCAATCGCCAACCATATTTAAATAAGCAAATAAATGGGATAAGCCAAAATCTTGCAAGGTACTAAAAATAGTCTCGTCACTATAAGACTTATTGGCATTGCCGTAAAGAATGGCATCGCGCAAAGTGGTAATTGGGAAATAAGGCTTTTGCGGAACAATCTCGATATAGGTTGGCCGAGTGATTTCGCCATTGGCATAAGGCCAAATACCGGCAATGGTTTTAATTAAAGTGGTTTTACCAATACCACTGGGTCCTTTGAGTAGTACCTTTTCTCCATTATTAAGATCCAAATTAATAGTAAACAATAAATCATGATTTTTTGATTTGTAAATGGCTAAATCTTTAGTCACTAACCTATCGCCATAAATTACTTTTATGGCTGATGATTTTTCACTATTGGTCGCATCCATAACAGTTAAAAATTCTTCCAATCGGTTTGCGATGGTCTTCCATGAAGCGAGCGTTTGAAAATTAATCACAAATATCATCAATGCGTTTTCAATTGCATTAAAAGCACCTGTTAATTGTGTGATAGCGCCTAGGGTGATCGCCCCGGCAAAATACATGGGCGCTGCTGCCAGCAAGGGAATAACAGCTGTGGCATTCAAGAAAAAGTTTTGTGATATATTGATATATATTCTTCTGATTAAAATTTCTTTAAAGTTGTCTCGAATGCTATGATAAATCTTTTTAAAGAAATTAAAATCATCATGCTCACCATTAATTAATGCGGTTTCTTCTTTGCGATCGATCATTCGCATCATACTAAAACGAAAATTTGCTTCAGTTTTTTCTTGGATAAAATCTAATTTAACCATGGGCTTCCCGATCATATAGATAATCAGCGAGGCAATGAGAGCATAGATTATAGTTAGCCACAACATATATCCGGATAAATAAAGATCAGGCAATCCTATTATCGCTAATGAAACCGCCGGCGATAACCCCCATAATATATTGGCAAAAGCAATCGTAGTAATAATGCTAGAAAAAGAAGTCATTAACAAACGCATGGTAATAAAAGCAAAATTGTTAATGTCTTGACTGATCCGTTGATCGGGATTGTCGAATTTAGCTTCGGGGTGTAGCGTTTTATAAAATGCTTTATTGGTAAGCCATTTTGTAAGGTGAATATTCGTCATCCAGGTCCGCCACCGAAAACATAAATAATCTTGTAAATATTCCTTGGTTAAGGCGGTAACAAGGAAGAAAAATATATAGATTGGAAATTGGAAAATAAGCGAAAAGAATTTGCCCTTATCCATTTGTTGAATGGTATTAAAGATCTGGCCTTCCCAGTTGTTGACTAAAACTGTCACGTACACAAAGCCTATATTTAGGCTAATAACAGTAACCAACAATATTCTTGCCATTAATTTTTCTTCGGAAAACCAGTAGGGGAGGATAAGACTTTTAAATATTTTTCGTAAATTTTTAAGAAGACTTGATTTTTTTTCGGTAACAATTAAATCGGAAGGAAGGATCCCGCTGATCCCGAGAGTAGGATTGTTCATCTATTCATTGCTCCACCTATTTTTGATTAAGCATATCAAACTTATAGTTATTACAATCCGAACGGAAATTGTCCATCCACCCAGCCGTCGGTCCACCCGAGATCATAAGCTTCTTGAGGTGAAAGCTTAGAGCTCAATTCTTTATTTTGTTTATAGGTATGATGCCTAAATGCAGCGATTGAAACGATCGCTGTAGTGCCTATTGCAACGACTCCTGCGAAACATCCGAAGGTTGCTAAATCGCCACCGGATACAAATTGTACATCTTGTTCGTTTAGTGTTTGCATAAAAACCTCTTTGTTTTTTATCAAGGAACATTAAAAGCCGAAAGATCCCTGCATTAATGCAGGGCATGTACGCCAAACTCAAATGGCGATAGATTGATTGCCATGAGGGTTGAAGCTTTCGAATAGTTATTACAATCCGCCTAAAACGGAATGCCCATCCACCCAGCCGTCGGTCCACCCGCGATCGTAAGCTTCCTGTGGGGAAAGCTTAGAGATGAGTTCCATATTTTGCTTAAAGGAATGACGCCTTAAAGCAACGATTGAAACGATGGCTGCAGTACATAATGCAACGCTTCCTGCGACATATCCGAAGGTTGCTAAATCGCCACCAGATACAAATTGTACATCTTGTTCATTTAGCGTTTGCATAAAAACCTCTTTGTCTCAAGGAACATTAATAGCATATAATAAAATAGGAATTCCATGAAAGGTAGAATCTCCTTCGGATTTCAACCCCACCTTTTCAGCGACGCGAATCGAAGCAGTGTTGTTGGGTTCAATACAGGAAATTAATCTTTTGATATTTAATTTTTCTAATGCGTATTTGAAACAAGCCGATGCTGCCTCAGTAGCATAACCGTTTCCCCAGTATTTTTTGGCTAAGCGATAACCGAGCTCAATTTCATTTTTGTGATTGATTTGTTGCGGAAAAAATCCACAAAACCCGATGAGCGTCTGATTTTCTTTGAGTAACACTGCATACGGGCCAAAACCTCTTTTCTGATAGGAATTAATAGCACCCGTAATAAACTCTTCCGTTTTCGGACGTGAATAGGGGCCGTTTAAGGAAAATCGCATCACGTCCGGATCGGATAAAATAAAAAATAAATCCTCATTGTCACTGTCACGAAAGGGCCTAATCAATAGCCTTGCAGTTTCGATTTCCTTTTTTTCTGTGCCATTTTTATAATGACTATTTGTCAGTCGATAAAGTACATGGGGTTCATCGTAAAGTGTTAAGGCTCTTTCAAATTGAAAGCCAACTTTTTGCATCACTCTGATGGATGCTTGATTATTGCTTCGTGTATAGCAGATAAGATTGTTGAGTTGATAATTTTCAAATGCTATTTTGATACTTTCTTTTGCGATTTCGGTGGCAAGCCCTTGCCCCCAATATTCTGGCAGCAAACCATAGGCAAGTTCTATTTCTTGGGAATTTTCTATTTGTACAGTGCGTAAACCCCCTCGCCCCATCAGTGTTCCTTCTTTGGTGCGAAAGATCCATAATCCAAAGCCATGATCTTCCCAATGTTTTATGTTGGCGAGGTGATATTCGTGATTTTGCTCTTTGCTTCGGACGCCACCCAATGTTGCCATCGCTTCTGGATTTTGGTGAATATTATTTAAATCTTCAAAATCCTGCATGGTGAGGCGATCTGCAACAATTCTGTTTGTTTCAAACGATTCAATAGGTTGAGAAGTCACGGGCATGTTTCTTCCTGTTGAAAAAGTTTTTTCGATCCCTTTTTCAGCAAAACGCTAATGCCAACCTTTGGTTCTTTCATTTGGGTTTCCCAGCGCAGGCTTTGAAAAGCAAGAATAATACCTTAGAACGAGAAATAAGTCACTGCTTGGTTTTCTAAAGGAACGTGTAAATATACGGTTATTCGGTGATGAGTTAAACACCCAAACTTGCTTATCACTCGATGCCTTCCCGTGCGAAGGCTGCCTACAAGAGGTGGGAAGAATATTGAACGTACGCAGCCGTAGACACGGGATCCATTTTAAGATCTTGCTTGCAGCGTAATTTTTTATCTCCTCACAATGATTATTTTACCGTGAATTTACATCTATTTTGCAGTCAATAAGATGGTGTCGGCTTTTAACTTAGAAAAGGAATTGGATAGGGGTTCCAAGATGAATATGTAAATCGTATTTTAAGAGAATCTCAGCAGAAAATTAAATGAGAAATTCATTTGATGTATCCTAATCAGAGCATCAAAACAATAATGCATGATAATGATTTAGAGTATGTTGGGCAGTATTTGAAATTAATGCAGCGATTTGCCAAATTTTTAGATAAATAATAAATGGATTGGCGCCGTTTTATTTCTGGAGATGGTGTTGAGTTTTTAGCAACATATTTGATTTAATTTTACGCGGCGCAAGCAGCTCGATTAAGATGAATAAAGCTCATGCCTAAGTCATTATCTGCCAATTCAGCCTTTAACTCTGAACCTGGTTGTTCACAATAAGGGAGTAATTCATAATCCTTACCGTTTTTATAATTGTTGTAAGCGGTAGTGAGGCCAACACGATGAATGTCAGCGGCTTTATCAACAACATAATCTGTTGCCATGGTTAAAGGGATTGCTAATAAGGGGCCAGCGACGACTGAATTAACACCGGCCAGACCGCTTTTTATGATATTTTTGGGCATACTTTCGCCTGACAATGCACCTTGAATGCCATTGGTTGCTGCACTCGCAACGCTTTGCACAGTTGTGTCAGCAAATTTAAAGCCGGGTATGGTACGTGTCAGTACTTCTCTTACTGCCATTTTACCTAATTCGATTGCGCTATCTTTAAGCATGGCGCCTGAGAATTCTTTAGCCGCGGTATTGGCAGTATTTTGTCCTGTAAAATAACTTTTCATCGCACCACAAACATTGACTATCATTCTCAGAATGACGTGGGTGAAAAGATTTGTTACTGCTTTAAACATGATTTTTCTTCTTTAAGTTGATAAATCCGTCTAGAGTTTCATCATCACTTTCCACTTCATCACTATCCAGTGTTGATTTAAATTTACCTTCAGCAATATCCTTATTGAGTTGTTGTTGTGACATCAGTGCAAGCTGTTGTTGTCTGCGTTGATTATAATAAGCTGTGATGCGTGGAGTAATGTAGGTCTTGGCTAAATAAGTAAGAGCGTTAACGGCCTCTAAAGCCAAGACGGTAGCAGCACCTGTAGCCGCGCCACCTAATGCAGCACCTTTCGCGGTAACAGCGGTCATGGTTTGCTGATATGCTTGCTCGCCAGCTTGATGTGCTAAATCAGTGACTTCTGCTTTAACAAGGAAAGCTGCCCCTGGGATCTTACCTAAACCGGTTTCTTTAAGCACGGCTTGTGTCATTTCATCGCCAATTCTTTTAACGGCGGCTTGAACATTCGTGCTTACTTCTTGAGCAATTTCAGGTGCGGCTGCACGTGCTAATATGCCACCCGCTTGGGTGCCAACAAATGCCGCCGCAGCTGCTGTTTTCATCACGTTTGCGTGGCTTACTAGGCAATCATACCCTTGGGGAACACGCGCCAATTGGTTTTCTGGTTGCACTAATGCGCCAGCGGCGGGTACCAGTGCAAGGCTATCTTTTTCTTCTGTAAGTTCCACAATAACTGGACCTTGTCTTTCTAAAGTAGCTAATGACATTTTTATTCCTCATTTTCTGCTATATGGTTTATTCATCAATGATGTTTCTTGATATTGCTCAATTTATCAATTGAAAAACTATTGTTCAATAGTTTGATGACATACGGGCCAAACAGGCAGATAAAGTGTAAAACGCTTTAGCAGTTGGGGATCCCCATACACCCCATAGACAGAGTCGCAATCACATGGTGACTATACGTAAGGTGATTAATTCATATAGGCTGCCTGGCGGCCTCTAGCTTATTTCTTGAGATTAGCAGGCTAATAGTTGAGGACTTCAGGTCAAACACAGCCAGAAAAGTAAAGCATTGGTCAATTTAGACAAGTGTAGTTGCAGAATTCTTACCACTTAACATGTCGATAAATTCGATTTATTTCGACATGTTTTATTGACATGCGTATCAAATCGACCGTACGGGTGTTAGCGGTGTTCAAAAAGCGCGGGAATATGGTGAAGCTTTTTGGTGGAATATTTCTTTAATGAAACAAATAGCCTTGCCAAGATGAAGACGAATTGCAGATAAACTATTAAATTTTGTTTTTACTCTTTATCCGTTCAATTTTAGATTTTTCGGATATAGGCATTACTCAGATCCCAAAGGTATTAACGACTTGAAAAGGTGGCTATATTCTTAAAAAATGGCTTTTTCCCCCTGCTTTTGGCCAATCACCTCGTGATTGCTATATTTATGCACGAACATGGGATTAACAATTCCTAATAATCATTCTGTAGGATCAGTTGACTTGTGGGTCCTGCATAATTACCGTGGCTTTGGATTTCATCACTGGTATGTCAGACTCCCTCAGCACAAATGCAACCAATATCAACTATCTTGGCTGCTCGGTTTGGAAACCTATACTCCCTCAGTGTGTTGTTTCATTAGCAAAGCTTGTGTCTCTAATTCTCTTTGTATTGCAGTGTTATGATGTTGATCGCAATTAAGACATTCAAATTTTTTGCTATTTTCATTAAATTCTAACCTCGTTCCATCAGTTAAGGTCATGCCAGTAATTGATATCTTGATTCGATGGGATCCATCACCAGTTCCATGAGTTCCATCGTTTGAGGTTGATCCGCTCAATTTAGAAAAATTTATTTCACCAGAATCACCATGAAATATATCTTTCCCTTTAAGCGTTAGGGTTCCATTTGTATTTTTGCCGCCTTTAACTACTTTGGTATTACCATTAAAGCTTCCAAAGCTCGCAAAACCATTCTTACTATTATATTCAATGCCAATATCAACGTGCTTTGTGGATTGTGTTGCAGCGTTCATGAATCTGTCGTTAACCCAAGATTTGAAAGCTTGATTGCGATTATTAATATTAACGTCTCTCCAATGAGGATTGAACCAGTTAGGATGGCCGCTAGTAGAAAATATCTCGGGATGATCATAAAGGGTTTCTAGCGTTGAAGCATGATTGTAGCTATTCGAACTAATATCTAGTAGTGGCTTCGTTAAAGGTCTGCCAGTTGTCTTATCATACATAAAAGGGAAAGTGATACCACGCACCTCCCCCTTAGGCTGATAATAATGGTGTATTCCATTATCCCAAATTTGAATATAGGCATCTTTTAGGTAAGGCTTTTGTGTGTTTGTAAGAATAGTGCTACAGACGCCGCGAGCGCAGGAAGGTGTTTGTTTAAAATCTTTTGAAGTCATCAGTCCAAGAAGATCATGTGCAATGACTTCATAATTGGGATTTGTTGCAAGGAAAAATTCTAGTGGGTCCACATGGACACTTGCAATTGCGTGCTCTCCAGTAAATATGGAGGGAGCTAAATTTTGTGCATTGTTATCGATAGGGTTAGTAATTGCTTCTTGAATTGATTGTTCAGGATTGAGATAGACAAGAACAGAATCTTTGACTTTCCTATCATATTCATCGGCTCGCTGTCCCCAATAAATACCATTGTCACCCCCTATTCCAGGGGTGTTTGGATTAACCGCCCATAAGGTACAATCTGCATTTTTAAGTATATCATCTTGAAGTTTTAAAAATTCTCCTTTGCCAATGCCATTTTCCATTTGTTGTAATAATTTATCAGCTAGATTCATTCTTTGGGCAAAATCGCTAGGGTCATCAACGTAATCAGAAAATTTAAAGGTTTTACCTAAAATCTCAATTTCATCTAACGTGGCTTGATGTCCAAACCAGCTAAAAGTGGGATCCTGAATAATATCCACAAACTTTTGCTCATACATATCTTGTACAACGGTTTGTTCCTCTCTAGCAATATTCATAGCGATAGAATGCATCAAATCGACATTTTTTTTATCTGAGAAAAGTTGAGTTATTACCTTTGGATCATTTAAAGGTAATCCTAGTGACTTAGCAATCGTGGCTTGTTGCTCTTGCAATTGAGAATAATTCTTAAATGCTTTCACCAATAATGAGTCTTTAAAAGGAGTCTTAACGTTGCTTTTGCTTAACAGCTCAATTCCTTCTATTCCAACCGACTCATAAGTTAAAAATAGTGGCATTATATCTTTAAAAATACTTTGATTGCCTGAGCTTAAATTTTTTAAAACCACTTTTGCAAATTTTGCTTGCTCTGCTGAGCCAATGACAGCGTTACCAGCAACGTTCAGATTTTGCCCAACCTTACTTGAAACAATGGTTCCTAATGAAAACCACAGAAAAGCAGGATGTTTTTGAGAAAGTGTCGCATAAGTGTTAGTAATAAACGCGTTTGTGGTTAGGGGGTCATTGCTCATCGAATTAATGAGTTCTTCAGTGCGTTTCTCATGATATCTATAGATTTGCCCGGCTTCCTGTTTCATTTTTCAACTTCCTTTTGCCTTTCGGTTTTATAGGAATCTGGAAATTCAGATTTTTTGTAAATGTTAATAAATACAATGTACCCCGCTGGAGTGTTTTTAACATTTTTCCGCTCTGCCTTAGGAATATAAGACTCATAGAACCTACTATCTCTACATCTAACGTCAATGATGGCTTCATATTTTTTAGTTGCCCATGAGCCATATTGATCGGAATGATGAGCAGACTGAGGAGTAGGAAGCGTGAAATTCTGCCTAGTTTGCGGATTACTTTTCCAGCCAGCATCTTGAAAAATTTTGGCCCATGTCTCTAAATAAACCTTAAGTTTCTCTTCTGTAACCCATTCAATGACTGAGGGGAATGGCATAAATCGTATATGTTCCCATTGATTATTTTTATAGCTGAACAGCATCGAAAATTCATAGATATTGTCGGATGAAAAACTATGCTTTCCATCGATAAATTTAAATTTCTTCGGTGTTCGGTCAACCATTGAAGACGAGCTCAATAGTTCAAGATCGGTATTTTTACGGTTCATAGAACCTGAGAATCGGATATTTTGGCTGGAATCGGCAAGTACATCTATACCTGTGCTGTTGCCATGTACGACAATCCCTAAGCTTGGATCGGGATTACCCTTTGGCATGTTTTCTGGCGTTTCAACTTTCCGGCCGTAGTCTAAGGTGGTGAGTCCGCCGAATCCACTAAAAAAAATATAAATGAGCGAGAGGAATAGTAAACTAATTATTTTTCTGTGAGCGCTACGCATAACAGCTCTCCTTTTAAAGTAAGCTTCTTTGTTGATTTTTAATTATATTCCGCCTTTCCGCCTCTAGGATAAAACAGGTAATGCTGAATATAAAGGGTGGGTTCAAGCCTAGATTCATTTTTGCTATTTACGAATTAGCCGCATTAGTTAACAGAAATCATTCTGCAGTGTTATCAGTGTTAAAAACGCGCGGAAAAATGGCGAAGAGCTAAAATACAATCTACCCTAACCTGCTAACTTTAAAATTGATCTTTTCTTTCAATTCTTTAAAACATACACATAAATAATGATGACAACTAAGGTGGGGATCCGATAGAGATAAAGTTACGGGGTCAGGCTTGCGCAGTTACGGGGTCAGTCTTGTACAAGACAAAGATAATGAATAGGGCTCAATGAAAGAGGCGGGCAGGCTTGTTGTACAAGCCAAAAATAATGAAGTGGTCAAAATTGTACAAGCCTGACCCCATAGCTCTTAAATGAGCCAAAAATAATGAAGTGGTCAAAATTGTACAAGCCTGACCCCATAGCTCCTGACCCCATAGCTCCGATACTTCCGGTGCTAACTCCCTCGCTGCGGCAGCAGCAAGTTTTTGTGCTGTACTCTGTTGCACTGGTGGAACCTGTTGTTGTACTGCTGGCGCTGGCTCACCGCTTTCTTGTGGAGTTAGTTTTATTTTTTTCGGTTTTTTAAACGGGGTGCGATCAGAAGCGGTTGCTTGATCTTTCTCTTTATCATCTGGTTCCGGCATAGTGTTCCTCCAGAAAAAAATAATCATGCGTATTAGATAAAATAAATGTGGCCATTCTATTATCTAACGCAGTACTTATTGCATTTTCTTTCTGGCGTCTGCGTCAACTGCCTGGCCCTTAATTGATAGTTAGGCTTTAATTAGTACCCCAAAGTTCAACAACTGTTTTTTTATAAGTCGTTGTCTATTTCAATTAAAATTAAATAATGTGTATTGCCGCTCATTTTCCATGCCACATCCAAAGAGGGTTGGAGCGCGGTTAATAGGCATGGTTAATAAGCCCGGTTAATAGGAGATAAGCAAATCAAGATAACGTTACTGATCTCATGTTGGGATTGGTCGAAATTTTTGGGGTCAAAGATATGCCACTGAATCTGGACATGCTGTCATCTGCAAAATCCGATGATAGACCCCGTAGTCCTACTCGTTGACGTCTCTAGTGACCGCTGAGCGGTTTCTCTTAACCAAAGCTGCTAATTCACTAACAGATAAATAATCTTCTCGAATTTACGTTAAATTTTTTTTTAATTTTGAGATATTTTAGTCCCTTTTGAACCACACGCTGGGCTTTTTCTCTCTTTTTTGTTCT
>JBIOEB010000036.1:0-19035 GCA_044445585.1 Candidatus Berkiellales bacterium | reverse complement strand
GACTTAGATCAAGCGATAGAAACTGCACAAAAGTTGCTTACCAACATATTTAACCAAGCAGAAGGCAAAGTCACCAAAAGTTTAATCACAAAATTGTTGGAATTGATAGGCAAGAGTGATGAACCCTTAAAAAAGCAATTAACCACTGAATCTCGTTTTATTTCGTTTGCAGAAACAGGGGGGGCAAGCTATCAGCCTTCTCGAACTTTGGTCACGCATCTTTGGGATCGTCATCTTATTCCCCATCAAAATGAAAAGCCGAGCGTTGAAGTGGAAGGGCTGACCCCAGCGTTGGCTAAAAAATTCAAAGCACTTCATGCGATAGGGACATAAAAATAGAGATAAAGAGGCGAGTTCTTTTCCCGATAAGGAGCCTACTGGGACACCCACTTTAAATAACTCTTATGTTTTCCCGATATTCAAATTTGGGGATGTAACCCCTGCAGAAGGAGGCGGTGGTGCTGTCCGAGGAGAAGGTGTCGCTGCCGCTGCTGCTGCCCTAAAGCCAGGTAAAATGGGAGGTCCGTCCTGGTCCCCCAGCCGCAGATCAGCAAGTTGTGCTTCAAGTTCATTCACATCGGGTTCAGGTTCCTTCATTTCGCGTTCAAGTTCTTTCATTTCGCGTTCGAGTGCTTCTTTTTCTTTAAATTCTTTTTCAAGTTCTGCTTGAAGTTCTTCAACATTGTATTCACCACGTCCAAGTTTATCTTTATGTTCAGCTAAACGGCGGAAAAATTCTGAAACCGGCATTTTTTCATTCATGTCTTCCAACCAACCGAGAGGGATTGGTTTTGCAAGGGTCATTTGTTTGTTACCAAATAGATAAATAGCAGCAATTTTTTGGAGAAATTCTTCTCTGTCTTCTTTCCTTTGAGTAGCAAGTGCAAAGGGGGCCGCCATATATAAATGGCCGATCCGCTCAACTTCAATATTATTCATAATTGCCAGTGATATTCGTTGATTCG
The DNA here is from genome assembly GCA_044445585.1 of Candidatus Berkiellales bacterium. Lineage (GTDB taxonomy): Bacteria > Pseudomonadota > Gammaproteobacteria > Berkiellales > Berkiellaceae > Berkiella. Next base: position 18,070 of record JBIOEB010000036.1, on the reverse strand, counting down.
CAATTATTGGACATACTTGATGATAAAAGCGAGACGTAATTGGCAATTTCTCATAGGTTTCATAGGCTAGCTCGCGTTCATCACGCCCATCAAGCCAATCGCCCAGATCTTTATAAGTATTGATATAGCCAGCAGCGTGCGCAATTTCTGCAAAGCGAAAAATATTTTCTCTGTCGCCATCTTTGAGGGCCTGAAAAAACTGGTTTCTTGCATGAATAAGGGGAATGCGTGGATTGCTTCCGGCTATGCTTTCTAACCTTCTTTCAAGGTTTTGGTATTGCAAAACTCTCTGGGGAATAATGCCTGGTTTTTGTGTCAAAATATCGATGATGATTTCTTTGATAGCACGAGAGCGGCCTACTTCTGCGGCGGCAACCAAGCCGCTGAGCACTGGTTTGTCCACGCCAAGATCATCACCAGGTAGTAAAGCAAACAATACTTCTATTGGTAAAGCATCACCAACAAGGCCCCAAAACCGTTCAAATGGGGCAGTCTTACCCTCGGTTGCTACTTCTACCAAAATGGCGATGAGGTTTTTATTTTCTAATTCCAATTTTTTGCCATCAAGCTCTTGTTCAAACCTGTCTAAAACACGCATAAATGGCTCTGTATTAACATTACAAAGTATCGCCAAGAGGAGTAGAAAGGTCGATGATTTACTCCTCGGAATTTTTCTGGTAAATAGTTCAAGTGGGATGTTCGGATGTAGGTGCCAAAATTCTAAAAACAGCTCACAGGCTTCAAGGGCTGATTTGTCGTCGAATCGAAAACAATTTAAAACAGCATTATGAAGCACAGATAATGTATTTCTTCGAGCCACCGGGGTTGCTAGCAAAGCCGGAAGTGGAATGTGTTGTTTGCAACGGCTCCAAGCGGATCTGAACAAAGCAGGGTGAAAGCTAGAATACCACAACAAAGATTCACCGGCATGGGGGCCAGCAATCGGTGATGCTAGCAGTTGGGCAGCAAATTCTGCTGAGGGTATTTGTTCAAGGGGCTTCCATATTTGTTCCACTATATATTGAATTGCACTATTATTTACAGCCATTTGAGCTAAATACCATAAAGTATCACCAAGTATTTCTTCTGGTCGTCCGCCCATCATTTCTTTCCATATACTGTCTAATAGGCTGATATTCGTTGGGGTGGGAGAAAGCGCAACGGCTTTGGTCATTGTCTGAAAGAGCGAAACTTGCAATGCATGTGGGAGGTTACGGTGGAATTTTTCCCATAAAAAAGCAAAATGCCTAAAAGAAGTGGGGCTACTTGGCTGACAATGATCGGCTAAAAGCAAAAATAAAGAGGGTTCAGCCAGTAAATCCTCCAGCGTTATTTCGTTGTTAATTATCTCCCACATGATTTCCCAACAATATGAACCCGGTTTTCTTTTTACCAAGGAAGCTAAAAAATAAAAAACCGAGGTGCTTCTGCCAGGCGCTTCTTCAACTCTGGCAAGTAAACATTTCTTGAATTGTTCTTTGAAGGGTTCATCCTCTTCTTCGAGCCCAGTATTTAATAAGGCGTCTAAAAATGTTTCTAAAATCAATCCTGCATCCTCGTTCCCCTCAGAGGTGGCACGGGCAATATGCCATAGCGCAGAACTGTTTGTGGGATGGTGAAGTGATATAAAACTCCAAAGAAGCGGGAGATCAAAATCTAAAAACATCACTCCATCGGCTGAGGTCAATAAATCTGACAATTCCTGTTCGGCAAGACAGGCTGTCACGATAAAATAAATAGGCGTTTTTCCCTGATGAATACCGCTTTTGGCGTTTGCTTGCCAAGCAATACGGCTTATATTACTTAAACAAAGATGGGGGTCTTCCCTTGTTGTTCTTTGGAACCTCGAACTAAGATATCTCAGGCATCTTGGTTGGTTATGGGCGAAGGCACAGGTTAATAACCAAAAGATAGACTGTCCTTGATAGGGCCCTTCGGTAAATTCAATAAATAAATCTCCCTCATCGATCTCTTCTTCCACCGTTTTCCATTCGCGTGCAAACTCTTCAAATTTGCCTTGAGCAATCAATTCAAACAAGTAGTGAAACTGATCCGGGACACCTTTTAACATAGTTCAACACCTTTATAATCTACTGCCGGACATTTTACGTTGAGCTGGGCTTTTCTTTTCTACTTTTTCTTCTATTTCTACTTTTTCTTCCTTTTCTTCTTTTTCTTCCTTTTCTTCTATTTCTTCTCTTTCTTGGTCTGGTGCAATCTGCATGGCAGCGAATTGAGCTTGAAGTTCTTCCATTTCTTTTCTTTTTTGTTGATTTTGTCTTCTTTGCATATTTAGATATTCTTGCATTAGCCTTGGTTTAAATTCCTCAAACCGATCAATACACCATTGAACCGTCATTCTCTCATTCATCGCCTCAATCCACTCATCTGGAAAAGGCGATAAACCCTCTATGGCGTTGTTACCAAATAGGTAAAGCAGGCCAATTTCCCTTAGAAATGTTGCCCTTGTCTGTAAAGGGTCCTCCTGCATATGCCGCGCAAATGTAAGCGCTCGTTTTAAATGTATTCTTCGGTTGTTTTCATTCTGGGGAACCCTTGCCTTTTTCAAATGGCTTAACGTCATGCCAGGGCACACTTTATGGTAATCGGGTGATAAGGGCGTTAATTGATCATAGGCTCTTAATGCGTTATCAGGGTCATTTTGTGCCTCGAACCAAGCACCTAAATCCAAAGGCGCATTGACATAACCAGCCTCTTTTGCTGTTTTCGCTAATAAAAATAATTCCTCGACATTTCTTTCGACACCTTGCAATTTTTCAAAGAAACGGTTTCTTGCAGCGATAAGGCCAGGGCAACCAACGATACGTTCTAAAACAACTTCTAAGGTCAATCCGCATAAAGAAATCGGTTTCGTGAATTTAAATTCTAAAATGCTCGTTGGGATAACGCCTGGCTTGGTGGTTAAAATGTCTTTGAGTATTCCTTTGGTTAATAATGAGCAACCTTTCTCAGTGGCCTCAGCAAGGAAGGATAAGGTTGAATGGCCTTGACATAGAAGAGCCTCATACACCATCACTAAGTTTCCTAATGATAAAATTGTGCCAAACTTATGCCACATTCGTTCAAACGGCAGGGGATTTCCTCTAACCGCAATCTCGGCTAATGCTAAGATGATGGAGGGGAGGATCCCTCCTTTAAAAAGGAATGGTTCAATGGACATTTCTGGCTCAAACCATTCCCACACTTCCAGATAGGGTTGCGGGTTAGCAGCTGGGCCGGCAATTTCAGTTAAAACGAAAAGACGCGAGCATAGGGCTCCATGTCTTCGAAGATGTTCGCTCGTAAAAGTAGCGAAAGGCACATTGTGATTTTTTAATTTGGGCCAGAACTTCAAAAAGTACTCAGCTTTTTCAGCCAGAGTGTAAGCATCATTTTGTAAAATAATATCTAATATACATAATGAACCATCTTGCGGGACTTCGAGTAACACTTCAGGGGGGATTGCATCTTTGTGCTTTTGGCAAACTAATTTGAACAATTTGTGATGATGGGCTGCAATATTTCGTAACGCAGATTTACCTGCATCTGGGCCACTTGATGGTTTTTCAAGGAAGGCACTGAGTGGAAGGTGGGTTTGATGTTGTTCCCAAAAACTATCGATAGCGAATCGAACCCACCTACCTGAAAGAGATTTGGTCATATACCAGAAAACGGAAGCGTCTTGCTGTGGCGCTGCTCCAGTTGGGGCCAATAATACTGGAAGTGAGGCGGGATTCTTTAGCTTATCCATGATAAGCGATAACTTTAACTTAACATATCGTAAACCAACTTCATGTTGAAGACCAACCGGAAATATTGCAAATATCAGCCATAACAACGATTTATTTTTATCTGGGCCATTATTAGGGCTTGCCAGTAAAGCATCTATTTCCATATCATGAGTGATTAAATTAATCACCATTTCCCAGGTTTCTCCAAATTCGGCATAATTATTTTTTGCAAGTTCCCATAAAAACCAAATAGCGGCTTTGTGATTATTTGGCTCAACTTCTGCGCTTGCCAGCAAGCATTGTATATAACGTGGGGTGGCGTGTTTAACGTTTAAAAATCGTTTTAAATCGGCATCAATGCCTCTTATCCCTTGATGGGCAGCACGAGCCATATACCAAATGGCAGAGCGGTTTATCGGTTCTCCTTCTGCGAGAGAAAAAACGGCCTCCAATGGAATGCTCTCTCTTGTCAGCCAGCCCCAGTCTCCAAAAACATGGTTGTATAAATCCAATCCATTTGGTTTTAAAAGATTGGCCGTAAGGAAATAAAAAGGGTTTTTTCCTTTATGACGACCGTCTTTTGCTTTTTGTTTCCATACAGCAGGAGGTAACTGACGTAACCCAACTCTAAATGTTTTTCTGTTCTGAAGATCGGTGAGACACTCTGGGTGACCATTGGGAGCAGTGCAGGTTAACAACCAAAAAAGAGATTGCCCTGCATAAGGGCCATCATGAACTTCCATTAACAATTCTTGAACCGTGACACGTTCTGAAACTCTTATCCAAGCCTGTGCAAATTCGTCAAATTTAGATTGTCCAATCAGTTCAAATAAGTTTTTATATTTTGCTAATGATCCTTTAATCATTTTTTACCTTCAATATATGAAATAAATATCAAAACGATGGCTACGACCGGTGAATTGTAATTGCGATTCTGCTTTTAAGGGCGGTGCATAATGCTGCCTTTTCACGACCACCCGTTTTTGGCGTTCGTGAGCGCAACTACTACTCACACTGGGATCATTATCTTGACCAACCAACAATGCAATGGGAACGAAGCCTAACAAATACAATGGCGAAAGTCCATTGAGTGCGCCTTTCAAGCAGTTAGATCTTAAACAAAATATTATTAATTCATTGATTTTATCAGCATAATATTACAAAGTTATCCACCTAAGATTTTAGAGCTGCTATTGGGTTATTTTATGGGAAATACAGTGAGCGGTAAGTAGGCTGCTGAAAGCAACAAAGCATAAGACCAATTGTATGAAATTCCGATTATATGCACATTTGTTGTCTATATATAGACATATATCCAAAAATAGACTATCCTATCACTAATAATAAGTATATTTGGAAGGGGAGCTATGGAATTCGCACAAACTCAACGCAAATCGATCTCTGATCGCGTTGCATGGAAAGCGTTACAAAACCTCGTTGAACGTTTTCATATCAGTGAATCTGAAGGCAAAATTTTAATGGGGGATATGCCGCGTTCAACCTATTTTAAAGGATTAAAAGAACATACGGGAAAACTGAGCCGCGATCAAACAGAACGAATTTCTTACTTGCTTGGTATTTATAAAGGGTTACGAATATTATTTACCGACAGCCAGCAAGCAACGACTTGGATTGATAGGCCTAATCAACTTCCGCCCTTTAATGGCATGACACCCAGACAATATTTATTAGAAGGAAGCCTTGTCAGATTGGCTGATGTCAGACGCTTTCTTGATTTTTGGAGAGGTTATTGATGCATCAGGAAATTGATATTCCTTTTCCAGTTCATCGATTAATTCCATCTAGATTTCCGCCAATTTTATTATTTGATTGGGCACAGTCACAAGAAGAATTGGAAGAAATTGCTGCCCTTGAAGGATTAACCAATGAACGGATCCAAGCAGAATTGGGTAATATTTATTTGGTTGCTAAAGAAGATTGGGTGGGTGGCCCTGGTTCATCACCGTTGATGTCTGCTTTTACACATCCCGGGCCTTCAAGATTTTCTGATGGCACCTACGGCGTATATTATGCGGCTGATAATATAGGAACGGCAATAGCCGAAACCAAATTCCATCGTGAGCGTTTTTTAAGGGCCTCAAATGAAGCACCTTGTTTGATACAAATGCGAGAATATGTTGCAAGAATTCAGAAAAAATTGATCAATCTTAGCCACCATCGGTATAAAAAATATTTGCATCCCGATCTTGAAACGTATTCAATTAGTCAAGCATTTGCTCGTGAGATCCGGATCAGTTCGGCTTGGGGATTATATTATTCTAGCGTGAGAAGAAAAGAAGGGAAATGTGTGGCTATTTTTCGTCCACCTGCCTTAAGTACTCCAACGCAAGGTCGTCATTTTGATTATGCATGGGATGGTAAAAGAATATTCGAAGTACTTTCAAAGCAGCTTGATGTCGAACACTAATTGTTCATCCGACGGCGCCGACGGGACGACACAGAGGTCGTCCCCTACAAGCAAAGGGGATTGAGTATAAATGTTTGGTTTACGTATTGGTTACGGTTTTTTGATTGGCGCATTAGACTCACGAGCATCTTTAGATTCGTTTGAAGAAAAAAGTCTTTTCATGGAAAAGAAACCTTCTTTCTTTTTACGCATGAGATCCAATACTCCGGTAATGAGCTTAACGCGATCCCGTTTTACAGGAGTAGGATTTTGTTGGATGTTTTGATCTTTTTCATTATGGGCCATTGCTTCACCCCCCTTTACAACAGTCTTCCACTTTTCAGCAAAAGACTTTCAACCAAAAGATTCTTATAGGTATAAGTAATAGTTCTAACACGAGATAAAGTATACTGTCCAGGTTTTCAGGTTATTACTGGTTTTTTTTCTAAAATTACGAGGATTTTTAACCGATTAACCCTTTAATGAAGGCTTTGCGCTTACACTCAACACTTTTCTTTTGATTTTCTAAAGCCTTATATTGTTCAATTTTTATTTTAAGTGCATATAAACGCAAGGAATCGTTTTTTAGGCTTTCACTGATATCTTCACATAAATAATCGATCTTATTTTTATGCTTCACGAGTCGTTGGGTATCTGGCAGTTCACCAAAACCTCGTAGGTTTTCAAAGCGAGAATAACCATCATCATCTGCTAATGTTAATTGATCTCGGATCTCGTGTTTAGATGCATTTTTAATTGTCTTAAACATAAAAAAATAGAATAAAATTGTTGGAGTAGATTAAATATAGAGCGGCAAGCTCAAAAGTCAAAGCGTAACTGCAATTTTTTCGATGGACGAGAAGGTTAAGCAGATAATCGGTCGATCACATTATACTTTTCCCGGGACGGCACAGCAAAATCCCTCTGCGCTACGCGCGGTCTCCCTTTTTCAAAGGGAGACTAATGTCGCTTCGCGACAGATCCTTTTCCCCTACAAGCTTTGATGCGTTGTTGCCGAGGCCCCTTCACCACAGCTGTTAAACGAAAGGTAAATTGTTTTAATTTACTCTAACCGGAACGCCATCCTTAATCTGTGCCCAAACTAGATCACGGTGAATAAGATGATTGTTATTTTCTAACGTTAAATTTCCGGTAGCGCCTGCATACATGGTTCCAGACTGTAATTGTTGGAGGCGATTTGTCAGATGGTAGGCATCTACCCCCATGGCAAATAACCGTTTGAATTGATCATTATAGGTTGAGTCTCTTTGGCCTAAGAGTTGTTGGATTTCGTCACCACGCTGTTGTTCTAATAGCCATGGCATATCGCAGAAAACGACACCATTGATGTCACGATCCCTTTTACGACTGGGGTGACCGCTATAGACGCTCGATGTCGCATAAACAGGAACATTTTCTGCATAATAAAAATCGAATAACGGTTTTAATTGTCGTGCTTGTTCAGGAGGTGCAGCCATAATAATCACATCCATATCTTGTTGTCGGCGTGCTTTTAACTCCACTTTTTCTGAAATTAATTTTTCAATATCATTAGCACGCTTTTGGCTTTCATCTATTCCCAGCAATTTTCTAACAGCCGCAGCTTGATCTTTTGAAGGATTAGCATGTACTGTTTGCAACACACGCCCGCCTAAACTTTGCCATTGCTCATTAAAGGTAGAAGCAATTCTTTTACCCCACGCGTTATCTGGAACAATCACACTTGCTGTTTTGAATCCTTTACCCCAAGCATAATGCGCAAGTTGTTTTGCTTCGGATTCTGGAGAAAGCGAAAATTGAATAAAATGTGAAGGGGAGTCGCGCCCTGATGATAAATGATTTAATGCTAAAATAGGCGAGCCCATTTGCGAAGGTGGGAGTTGACTGAGCTGTTCAACATCTTCTTTACTCAGCGGGCCAACGACGAAATCAGCGCCTTCATTGAGCGCCGTTTGATACAGACTTTGAATATTTTGAGACTTGGTGGTATCGTAAATTTGAATGTTGGGTTTATGTTGGCTGTGGCCATTATAATGAGTTGCTAAAAAACCTTCACGCAATGCAGTGGCGGCTTCAGCGTGTTTACCTGAAAATGGGAGTAATAACGCTATTTTGTTAGGTTGCCCTGAATGCGCAAACGCAGGAGAATGAAAATTGGGTTCTTCTAGTTCATTTTGGGATTGCGTTGCCGCAATTTCCGTTGCATGATCATCTGCTTGAACCACGTCGGTTGTTTTGCAACCGTTAAGTAAAAACATAAATATCGCTAAGAATGCAGAGAGACTATTTTTTTTCATCACTAACCCGCTTTTCGGTAAAGGTCTGGCATGTTTCATCGTATGGGTAAACTTTACGTCGTTGCAACCCCAATTGGCAATTTAAACGATCTCAGTCCAAGAGCCCAAGAAATATTAAGTCATGTAACTTGGATTGCTGCTGAGGATACGCGCCATAGCAAAGGACTACTACAGCATTTTGGGATAACCACAACGTTGATCTCCTATCATGAGCATAATGAGCAGGAGCGTGCTTCGCAACTAATTGAAGGTTTGCTGAAAGGGGAAGAAGGCGCGCTGATCTCGGATGCGGGGACACCCTTAATCAGTGATCCAGGGTATACGCTCGTTAAAAAAGCGCTCCAAGCAAACATACCGGTGATCCCCATTCCGGGTCCATGTGCTTTAATTGCCGCATTAAGTGTGTCTGGATTACCTACCGATAAATTTTTCTTTGAAGGGTTTTTACCAGCAAAAAAAGAAATGCGTCGTCAGCGCTTGAAAGAATTAATCGATTTTGATCATACGATGATTTTTTTTGAAGCACCGCATCGGGTGAATGAAATGATGGAAGAATTGGTTGCATCATGGGGCCCCGATCGCGAAGCCACTCTGATGCGAGAATTAACCAAAAAGTTTGAATCAGTTTATTTTAGTACTTTGCAAGGCATTTTGATGTCAATACAAAATGGCACCATTCCATTAAAAGGCGAATTTATTCTAGTCGTGAAAGGATCAAAAAGGCAGCTAACGCAAACAGAAAGTCAACAAGAAATGGAAAGAGTGTTGAAGATATTGCTCGCTGAAATGTCTTTAAAACAAGCGGTGCTGATCGCTGAAAAGTTAACGAGCTTGCCAAAAAATGCCCTTTATGATTGCGCTATTAGCTTGCAAAGGCTATAGATCAAGTGACTGCTTCAATTTTAATAAAATAAGGATGATTTATGTTAAGATTTGAAAAAAATAATCAACCATTGAAAAGTTTAAACAAAAGTTGGCCTTGGTTACTAGTGCTGGGATTTCTTTTGATTTTGTTAGGTTCTTTAGCCATCTTTGCTGCAACGTTTACCACACTGATCTCCGTGATCTTTTTAGGTGCTATTTTTCTTGCCGTTGGCGTCATGACCATTATTGATTCGTTTAGTAATTGGAAGGGAAGTGCGCTTTTCTATCATTTTGGATTTGGGGTTTTATATTCTCTATTAGGTTTAATGTGCTTGTTAGGGCCAGTAGGTGCTGCGATTTCTTTAACTTTACTTTTAGGTGTGTTCTTTATTGTCGTGGGTGTATTTCGTATTTTCTTCGCTATCTCTTTGCACCTGCCGACATGGGGTTGGGCGCTTTTTAGCGGATTAATGTCATTGCTGCTTGGGATGTTAATTTTGATGCAATGGCCAGTATCAGGTTTGTTTATTATCGGCTTATTTGTTGGTATCGATCTGATATTTATTGGTTGGGCTTATGTGATGATCTCTTTGTTTGTAAGAAAATTGGTTGTAGAACGGTAATTGAATGACTATCTTAGAATTTTCGGTTAAAGGGTATCGATCACTTCAAGATTTAACTTTACCTTTAAATCATATTAATGTGATCACCGGCCCTAATGGGTGCGGCAAGAGTAACTTATATAATTCTATCTGCTTGTTAGGAAAAACCTCAGAAGGTAACTTGGGCAAAACCTTAGCATTGGAAGGAGGAATGCCCTCTGTGTTGTGGGCAGGAGAAAGAAAAAATACCACTCGAACCAAAAAGCCAGTGAGAATGACATTAACCGTTAAAACCGATGTATTTTCTTATCAGCTTTCATTAGGATTACCTCCTGGGATCCCTCCTTCGTTATTTGATTTAGATCCCGAAGTAAAAGAAGAATATGTTTGGTATGGAAAAGATAAACGTCCTTCCACGACTTTTCTTGAACGTCATTCGAATGTAACGTGGGTGGTGAATCAAGCAGGGGATCGGATCGCTTATCCGGTAGTGTTAAATCATACTGAATCGATTTTGTCGCAGTTACATGAACCGCATTTGTATCCTGAATTATCTGTGATGCGTGAATCAATGCGACAATGGCGTTTTTATCATCATTTTCGAACGGATGCTTACTCGCCATTGCGATATCCCCAAGTGGGTGTTCGCACGCCGGTGATGAGCAATGATGGCATCGATTATGCTGCAGCATTGCGCACCATTATGGAAATTGGTGATGGTGAATCTTTATTTAAAGCAATTGATGATGCTTTTGCAGGATGCGAGCTGATCATCAAAAGTGAACATGCCAGATTTGAAGTGATGTTGCAGCAACCCGGTATTAAACGCCCGTTAGAAGCAAGGGAATTATCTGATGGTACGCTTCGTTATTTATGCTTAGTGGCAGCGTTGTTAAGCCCGCGACCGCCGAAATTTTTAGCTCTCAACGAACCCGAGATGAGTTTGCATCCTGATCTCATTGAGCCTTTAGCCAATTTAATTTATGCCGCAAGTCAAAATTCTCAAATTTGGGTGACAACCCATTCACAACGTCTCACGCAGTGTTTAACCAAACTTTCCGGGCAAGAACCCATTGTGTTAAATAAAAATTTTGGTTGTACGCTTGTTTCTATGCTGCGCGCGGAATGAATTGATGGGTATGCTTGCTTATTTCCTCATCGATCCGTATTCTTCTTGGTTGAGAGTTGGCTAGACAATCGCTGTATGTACTTGTAAAAGTGGCAGCAGAGGAAAGTCCGGGCTCCATCGGGCAAGGTGCCAGGTAACCCCTGGGAGGCGCAAGCCTACGGAAAGTGCAACAGAAAATAAACCGCCGAAGTGATATGTTCGCATGTTACTAGAGGTAAGGGTGAAATGGTGCGGTAAAAGCGCACCGCGTTGGTGGTAACATCAAACGGCTCGGCAAACCCCACCTGGAGCAAGACCAAATAGGAACCCATTATTTTGCCATTTAACAGGTTGTCATCCCGAGCGTAGCGAGGGATCTCATCTATTAGATGATCCAAAATATCAATGTGGCCCACATTGGGTTCGGGTAGGTTGCTTGAGGTATGTGGTGACACATATCCCAGAGGAATGATTGTCCACGACAGAACCCGGCTTATCGGCCAACTCTCACTTTTTCTCACTTTCTCTCACTTTCTCTCACTTTCTCTCACTCTTTCTCTCACTCTTTCTCTCACTTTTCGCCTTAATCTTTAAAAATTTCTTTTTTATTCAGACTTTTTCCGCATTCATGTTCGAGAGTCAAGTATCTATCTACCCATCAAAATGGTAATATTTACAGCCTTTAATTGCGATTTATCTTGCTCAAAAGTTAGATTAAAAACTCTTGATTGACAAAGGATGCATTGCACACCTATATTGTGCATAATATGTGGGTTATTGTGGATCGTTGTGGATAAATTTGGTTTTTATGAGTATGTTTCGAGGGGTTAGTGAACTTTCACTTGACGAAAAGGGGCGGCTTGCTGTCCCGATCCGCTATCGTGAACTATTAAAACTCCAAGCAAATGGTCAGTGCATCATTACTATAGATACAGAAGAACGTTGTCTTTTGATTTATCCAATGACTGAATGGGAAAAAATTGAAAAGCAAATCGAAGCTTTACCTAGTTTCAACCCCTTAGCCAGACGAGTACAACGCTTATTAATTGGTCATGCAACTGAGGCAAACTTGGATGGTAATGGTCGGATGTTAGTGCCGCCACCCCTTCGAGATTATGCAAGTTTGCAAAAAGAGATAGTGCTAATTGGTCAAGGACGTAAATTTGAATTGTGGGATGCGGCTTCTTGGGTTGTTCGCCGCGATCTCTGGTTGCAAAAGGATCTTACAACAGAAAGTGAAATACCCAGCAGTCTGTTGGCTATTTCATTATGAGCAGTGCGACTACCCATGATCCGGTCATGCTTGAAGAAACCTTGGCTGGACTCAATATCATTCCAAATGGAATTTATATTGATGGGACTTTTGGTCGTGGTGGGCATGCCGCTGCCATTCTTGAACGATTAGGATCTGATGGGCGACTCATTTGTTTCGACAAAGATCCTGAAGCGATCGCGTTTGCTCGGATGCATTATGGTGACGATAAAAGAGTCATTTTGTATCAAGCTTGTTTTAGTGAAATGGCAAAAATTACCGAAGAACTTAACATCAAACACAAAGTTAACGGTATTTTACTAGATTTAGGTGTTTCCTCTCCTCAATTAGAAGATGGGGCTCGAGGGTTTAGTTTTATGAGAGAAGGTCCTTTAGATATGCGAATGGATCCGATGCAAGGCGTCTCAGCACAGGAGTGGTTAAGTGTTGCTTCGCAAAGTGAAATCAGTTATGTGTTAAAAAAATATGGTGAAGAATCTTCTGCCAAAAGAATTGCCAAAATCATTTGCCAAACGCGTCTATCCAAGCCAATCACCACCACGGTTGAGTTAGCAAATATTGTTGCCGCTTCAATACCCGCTAAAAAATGGAAGCGTCATCCAGCGACCAAAACCTTTCAAGCGATCCGGATCCATATTAATCAAGAATTAGAAGCCTTAGATAAAATACTACTTACCTCCGCTGAGGCAATTTTAGCGCCTAAAGGGCGATTAGCGTTAATTAGCTTTCATTCCGGAGAAGATCGTAAAGTGAAACATTATTTTCGATCGCATTCACGCGTCACACTACCGCGTGGTGTTGCGATCCCAGAACATAAATTAACCACCGCATTAAATTGGATTGTGAAGAGGCAACGAGCCTCTTTGCAAGAAGTTGAACGTAATCCACGCTCAAGGAGTGCTACCTTACGTGTTGCTGAAAAAAATCTTATTTAATCGGAAAAGTGAAGCACAAATGCGGCGAGAAAACAACGCATCTGCGCCTACCCTGCTTCAGCAATGGGCCACGACCATGGGGGTTGGTCTATTAAGTAGTTTTGTCTTTTTTTCTGCCATGAGCGTGATTTATCACAAGCATGCAAGTCGTCAATTATTTATGCGTTTACAACAGTTGCAACAAGAAGTGGAATCGCTACAAGTTGAATGGAGTCAGCTATTATTGGAACAAGGTACTTGGGGAACAGGGGCAAGAGTTGAGCGGATCGCACGTGAGCGCTTACAAATGACCCTTCCTGAGCCAAACGAAGTCGTGGTGATCACAAAATGAAATTACAAGCGTTATTACAAAATATTGTGGATTATTCAGGCAAACAGGAAATTGACATTGCCGGGCTCACGTTAAATTCTGAGCGAGTCAAAGCAAACGAATTGTTTATTGCACTGCAGGGCGTGACGTCAGAAGGGCAACGCCATATCCAACAAGCCATTCAAAATGGCGCAAAAGCGATTTTATGTGAAGGTGAAACTCACTCGTTTCAGGGAAATTCAAGCCAGATCCCCATCGTGAAGCTTAAAAATATTCCACTTTACCTGGATGATTTGGCTAAACGTTTTTATGGTGAACCAAGTAAAGATCTTAGCCTGATAGGCGTCACTGGAACCAACGGCAAAACAACAACGACTTTTTTGCTAGCGCAAGCGTTAAATCGTTTAGGCCTCAAAACAGCCGTATTGGGAACCTTAGGTTATGGTTTTATGAATCAGCTTGCACCTTCTTATTTAACAACACCTGATCCCATTTCATTGCAAAAATATTTAAAAGATCTGAAAGATCAAAAAGCCAAAGCAGTAGTGATGGAAGTCTCTTCGCATGGATTAGAACAAAATCGTGTGAAACAGATCCATTTTCAAAGCGCCATGTTTACTAATTTAACGCAAGATCATCTGGATTATCATGGCAACATGGATGCCTATGGCCGCGCCAAACAAAAATTGTTTCAATTTCCAACCTTAGAGCGTGCTGTGATCAATGCCGATAGCGCTTATGCCGATAAGATCTTAGCGGTCACTAAACGCGATTTACCCGTGGTGTTATATTCTTTGCACCATTCGTTCCAAAAATTTTCAAGCAGACGATCATCTCTTTTCACGCTATCGGTTGATAAATTTTCGTTAGATCATAAAGGCATTAAAGCCATGGTGAAGTCTTCATGGGGAAATGGGATCCTCCGATCACCTTTATTGGGCGAATTTAATCTTAGCAATTTGGTAGGAGTGTTGGGTGAACTTTGTTTGCAAGGGGTTCCCTTTGAAGATGCCCTGGGGGCATTGTCGGTTGCAGCGGCTCCTCCTGGGCGGATGCAGCGCATTGGCGGCATGAACGATCCTCAGATCATTATCGATTATGCACATACGCCAGATGCCTTAGAAAATGCCTTAAAAGCTGCAAGAGTACATTGTCATCGTCGGTTATGGTGCGTGTTTGGTTGTGGTGGTGATCGCGATCACGATAAACGCGCAAAAATGGGAGATATTGCTGGGCGTTTTGCCGATCGCATTGTGATCACCAACGATAATCCGCGATCCGAAAAGCCCCGCCAGATCATCAACGATATTTTAGAGGGCGTGACGATTGAATACAGTGAAAAAGTGATGATAGAAGAAGATCGCCAGCAAGCGATAGAATATGCGTTACAACATGCTTTGCCTATCGATACGATTTTAATTGCTGGAAAAGGCCATGAAAATTATCAGATCATTGGCGAGAAAAAATTACCCTTCAATGATGCAGAATGCGTCAAGTTGTTTTTAGGTGAGGATAAGGATTATGAAACTCTCCGTTATTGCTAAAGAATTAAATGCAAAATTTTACGGGCCCGACCAAGAGCTTGCAGAGATTGCAATTGATAGTCGTAAATTAACTGGTGGTGAATTGTTTGTTGCCTTAAAAGGCGAGCAACATGATGGCCATGATTTTATTGCCTCGGCCTTAGCAAAAGGGGCGACTGCTATCATGGCGCAACGGGCGCCGATCACGGAGCAAGAAAAACAAGTGAGTTTTATCGAAGTCAAAGACTCCACCCTTGCTTTGGGGGAGTTGGCTGCTTTGCACCGACGCGCTTTTCACCTGCCGATGATTGGGATCACGGGCAGTTGTGGCAAAACGACAGTCAAAGACATGATCTCTTCAATCTGTCAGCAACAAGGCAAAACCCTACAAAACAAAGGTAATTTTAATAACCATTTTGGTTTGCCGCTAACACTACTTAAATTAGATGCTTCTTATCAATACGCAGTGATTGAAATGGGCGCAAGTGCCGTCGGGGAAATTGAATATCTTGGTAAAATTGCCAAACCCGATGCCGCCCTGATCACTAATGTGTTGCCGGCACATTTACAAGGTTTTGGCACGTTAGATAATGTGGCCAAAGCAAAAGGGGAAATTTATCAAGCGCTCAGTCCAAATGGCATCGCGATTTTAAATATGAATGATCCTTATCACACTTATTGGCAAAAGCTCATTGGTCAAAGAAAAATCATCACTTTTGGTTTAACCACCGATGCAATGGTGCACGCAACCGACATTCAATTACTTCCTTTTTCTGTACAGTTTAGGTTGCATCTCAATCAATCTTCTTATTCTGTTAAAATCAATATTCCTGGCAAACATACCGTGATGAATGCATTAGCGGCAGCAGCCGGTGGATCGGCATTGGGCATTGCTAACGAAAAAATTGTCGCAGGTCTTGAAGCTTTTACCGGAACGCCAGGTCGACTGCGTCGTTATCCGGGTTTTCAGGGTGCAGTCATTATCGATGATACTTACAATGCCAACCCGGGATCAGTCAATGCAGCATTAGAAGTTTTAGCCAGTTGCCCTGGGTCGAGAATATTTGTGATGGGGGATATGGCCGAGCTGGGTGACAATACCATTACGTATCACGCCAGTGTTGGCAAAAGTGCTCAGCAAAAGGGGATCGATCAATTGTTGGCAGTGGGTAAATTAAGTGAGCATGCCGTAGCCGCTTTTGGTAAAGGGGCTAAGCTTTATGCCAACAAAGAAGCCTTGGTGGCCGATCTTAAAAATCAGCTCAAACCCGAGGCAGTTGTTTTAGTGAAAGGATCACGAAGTGCTCGAATGGAAGAAATCACACAGGCTTTAATAGTAAACAAGGATTAGCCATGTTGTTATGGTTAACAGATTTTTTAGCGCAATATTTTCACGTTTTTCATGTCTTTCATTATTTGACATTACGAGCCATATTGACTGCCTTAACCGCATTAATTTTTGCTTTATGGTTTGGGCCTCGTATGATTCGTTGGTTGACAAAACGTCAAGTAGGGCAATTTGTTCGTCAAGAAGGGCCGCAATCACACTATAGTAAAGCTGGCACCCCTACCATGGGCGGGGCGCTGATTTTAATTGCGATCAGTTTTGCTTGTCTGCTGTGGGGAGATTTATCTAATCGTTATCTTTGGGTCGTGATGCTGGTCACATTGGGATTTGGTGCCATTGGCTGGATAGATGATTATCGCAAAGTCATCAAAAAAAATAACAAAGGTTTGCCTGGTCGGTGGAAATATTTTTTTCAATCCTGTGTGGGATTAGTGGCGGTGAGCTATCTTTATTTTACTGCAATGACACCCATCGAAACCCAATTAGCATTACCCTTTTTTAAAAATGCGCTTATTCCGCTTGGGTTCTTTTATATCATTTGGTCTTATTTTGTAGTGGTCGGTGCCAGTAATGGCGTGAATTTAACCGATGGTTTAGATGGCTTAGCAATTTTACCGATTGTGTTAGTGTCGGGTGCGTTGGGGGTGTTTGCTTATCTTGCAGGGCACTCAGAATTTGCTCAATACCTCACCATTCCACATGTGAAAGGTGTGGGAGAGATCTGTGTGTTTTGTGGTGCTTTAGTCGGAGCAGGTTTAGGATTTTTATGGTTTAATGCCTATCCTGCGCAAATCTTTATGGGCGATGTTGGCTCATTGGCTTTAGGGGCGGCATTGGGGACCATCGCGGTGATTATCCGACAAGAAATCGTACTCTTTATTATGGGAGGCGTTTTTGTGATGGAAACGGTATCGGTGATTTTGCAAGTCGCTTCTTTCAAGTTAACAGGTCAACGCATTTTTCGCATGGCGCCCATTCATCATCATTTTGAATTAATCGGGTGGCCAGAGCCTAAAGTCATCGTACGTTTTTGGATCATGACCGTGGTGTTAGTGCTTATTGGTTTAGCGACCTTAAAATTACGCTAAAGGATTGGTTGTGACTCAAAAAAATTGTCATGCTGTCGTTGGATTAGGTGCAACTGGGTTGTCAGTGATCCAATTTTTAACCCAGCAAGGTTTCCCGGTGGTAGCAATGGATACACGCGAGGATCCACCCAATGCGGCGGAATTTCGGCAAAAGTATCCTCACATTCCTTTGTACACTGCTCAATGGCCAGAAGAAGTTCTCGAAGGAGCAACCATTGTCGTTAGCCCGGGAGTATCGATTTTATTACCTGCGCTAACTCGCGCTAAAGCTAAAGGAGCAGAAATTATCGGGGATATTGAACTATTCGCGCGCTTTAATCAGATCCCAGTCATTGCCATTACAGGTTCCAATGGCAAAAGCACGGTCACATCACTGGTTGGAGAAATGGCGCGGGTAGCGGGTAAAAAAGTCGCTGTGATTGGCAATATCGGCACACCCGTATTGAATTTGTTTAATGAGCCGCATGCACACTATGATTTAGTGGTGATGGAGCTTTCCAGTTTCCAACTCGAGACCACTTACAGTTTACAACCCCTCGTCGCAACGGTATTAAATATTACGCCGGATCATTTAGATCGTTATG
>JBIOEB010000035.1:0-19411 GCA_044445585.1 Candidatus Berkiellales bacterium | reverse complement strand
GTTGTACTCTAAAGCGAAGTTTAATAAAATACGTGAAATACAACCTACTAGTCTAAGCGCTTTGGATCGTTATAAACAAAGAAGAAGTAGTCTTGCCAGTAATACTCGCCCCAGTCTGTTCGCTGCACTAGGTCTGCAAGGACCCAATCCAGAAAAGGAGCAAGGATCAGACAAAATGGAAGAAGTAGCAATAGCCCCTGGACCTTCACAGGAAAGAGAAATAACTCCTGAATTTTCATGGCCAGAACTGCCCTCGCCGGAGCAAATTGCAAAAAATGTAGCCCTACTCGAAGCCGCAGAAGCTGCTGGTGCAGTACCAGATCCGCTTGCTTTACCTGATGATTTACCTCCTTATGTTGGGGAGAGTTCAGAAGAACCATCTTCTCTAGCGATTGCGAAAAATGTAGCCCAATTCCAAGCCATGGAAGCTGCAGATGCCCCAGCACCTACTGCTAGTGCAGAACAAGATCCGCTTGATTCACTTGATTTTCCTCCTGATGATGGGGAAGGTTCAGAAGAGCCGTCTCCTCAAACTCATGAAGCAAGTGATGGGGATGAATCTCGATCACGTCGATCGTCTGAAGGTGATAGTGATATGATCGAACAAGACGAAAAGGAAGACAACTCTGGATCTCCTCAATTTTTGACCGCTCGAGAGATCATAGCTCAACTTGAAGAACAACAAAGAGCCTCTCAAGCGTCAAGTAGTCCTAGTTTAAAGTTAACTACAGGAGTATCAGTTGGGGCTTTAACGCAACAATTTGAACTTTTCAAAGAAGATACAGCTCCTAAAGGAATTTTCAATGCGCCGACTAAACTCCATTTTAGCCCCTCAACGGCAAAAAAGAAGCTTGGAAGTTCTGAAAAGAGTTAAGCAGTTTCTTTTTTTGTTCTCTATTTCTGCCAACAAGGGATCCCGCTCAGGTGCGGGATCCAGGAAAGAAGGGATTTTCATGGCACAAAACCCTCCAGGATCATCAGTGGGCTTTATTTCTTTTAATTCCTTTAGCTGAAGTTGCTGGTCGAGTCATCGCAGTGAGATCTTTAGCAGCTTGAGCTTGAGCTTGAGCTTGTGCTTGTGCTTGAGCTTGTGCTTTAGTCCGTTCTTTCTGCGCACTATACCCAGCTGTAAAACTTCGATCATTAGCAGAAATTTCTAAAGAGGATTCTTCGTTTTCTTGATCCTCTTGATCTTCTAAAGCTTCATTATCCTCCTCACCGTCACTCGATCCATATCTTGCAAAGCACTTTTTCGTCAAAAATATCGATCCAAACACCAATGCCGAAGTTAAAACAAAGGCAGTCAATCCTACTCCTGAAGATATGCCAGCAGCATACATCAATGCAGAAGTTCCCTTGATCCCTAAGTAAGCGTCAATTGCTGATTTTATTGTTAATAAGGTGGCAGGACTCTTTAGCGTAAGAAACATCATCGCTGCACTGAATATTCCTGTAATTCCTCCGGAAGTCAAACTAAAGGATATTGGTAGAGGTGCGTCTTTGCTTGCGTCTTCGCTTGCATCTTCGCTTGCATCTACTTTTGTTCGAGGAGCTTTACGCTGAACTTTAATCGATGACTTTTTAGCCGCCAATTCTTTTTTTGCCTTAATAAATTTCTCTTCAACAGCATGTTCCATAATAGGCAGCGGAGCACCCTCTTCCACGGAAGATTGTTCATCATCTACTTCTGCACCAAATGATTCTGGATCTTCTCCAACCAATGCAACCTCAGGTGCTTCAGGAACTATAGGATGTTCAGGTATTTGACGTCTTGGTGTGATTTCTACCGGATTAGCATAAACATCAGGATTTAGCCCTTTACTATTTATGGCCGCCGTGCTCATCGCAGCGATATGTTCTTCTCCAACATAAGCATTACCTACTCCAAATTTCCAATACTCACCAACATCATACACCCCATACATCACATCGGCGTCAGATGGGTTGTGGACTGCACAAGGGATCCCTGCTTTTACCATTTCATTAGCTAAAAAGACAACATCTTTAGTGGCTTTCACCACATTAGGTGATTGTTTTTTATCATAGAGTCTATCAAATGTTGTTTCTGTAGATGGTTCTCTAGTTGTTGGATTATAAAGAATATTCAACTCTGGATATAATGCGGCCACTTCAAATAAAGATGTAAAGTACAAATCTCCCAAATTCTTATTTGAGCTACCAAATTCTCCTAACCCAGCAGCCATCATTGTGATATAGCGATAATTACTATCTAAAGCAGCAGAAAAAATAATATGAAACATATTGGTAATAAATTTCTTTCTTTGTTTAGGGGTTAATTTTGAATTTTCAGTCGCAGCGGGACCATAACCAAAATTTAACGCTGGGGTAGATAAAAGTAAAATAGCAGGTGCCCCAACGTCGATCCGACCAGATTTTTTAACCGAAATGGCTCTTTCATCTTGAAATCGTTGTTCAACTAAAAGATCAATTTTTTGGGCATGACAAATTCCCGCGGCTTTAGCTTGGTTACCTTCTCCTAAATTTTGTGATGCTAATGGAGTACCCAATATACGCCGATATTCATCAGCATTGATGATCTCCTTATTAAGGTAAATCTTTGGACTATTGCGTAGTTCATTAATTCGTGCGCGAGTCAGCGTCAAAGAAGGGACGCCATGAAACCCAGAAATGGTAACGTCTTTAATAAGAACCTCGCCGGTGGTCAACGGCGCCATCGGATCAGCAAGGTTTGAATCTTCTAGTAATTGAGCAAGTAATTGTTGAGCGGGTTTCTTGCTATATTCAATTCGTTCGCCAGGAATAGACTCCCTTTTAAAATCTTTTACTGTAGAGCAGGTATAAGAAGAGAACTTTCCTGTTCTTGCTTCAAATAATTTTAAGGTTTTTTCAAGTTCACCCCGACCTGGCGTGGCTATCGGTAAACCTAGAAATAGATCAATTGCTCTGAGGTCGCTATTAGGTTGTAAATGCAATACATGGCAATCGATATGTTTTGCATATTTTTTAAGTACTTTTTCTGTGGCATGACGTTTAACACCATTGATGTATCTTGAATTATCATCAACCAGCATTATCTCTTCAATATTCTCGGCACCAAAATAATTAATTACTTTTCTAAGCTGACTTGGCTTGGTTCGATCATGATGTTTATCTATATAGGGTAGTTTTTTAGTTTTTTCAAAATGCTGGTTTTCAGTTTCAATTTGTCGGCGATATTTTGCTCGTAATGCCGCAAGAAATGTCGCTCTTGAGCTATCACGTTGCTCCTCTTTTGCTTTTAATTTAGCTTCTTTTTCAGCTAATTTCTTTGGTTTTGCTTCTCTTCTGAGATTATCAACATCTAAACTTAATTGATCAAACTCTCTTTCTAATTTACGGATCGCTTGCATCTCAGCGGTTTGTTCAATCTCTCTAATAATTGCCAGATAATTTGAACTGTTTGGCACACCATAGTTATCTCTTTGAGCCCATTCGGTATAAGGTTCATAATTTCCTCTGGTCGAATTCTTATTTGAAGGGAAATATGAACCAAAAGTCGTTGAAATACCATCCACCTCAATTTCAAAATCTTCAAGGTATTTTACGATATCCAAGAAATTTTGTACGAAGATTAAGCCTTCACCTATATCAGAGTTCAAGCTTCTCGCGGTTGATATAACAAGCTTTATGTCTTTGCGTTTACGAATCCTTGGCGAAATTGCTTTTATCTTATCCCTTATTATTTCGGTATCAAGAGTTCCATCAAAATCGAGAAAAAGTATTTTTTTCGTCATCGTAACCCCCAGAAACTAACGATTTTTATCATAAGTGTGCGTTATAACATAGGGTGACTAACGAAGCAAATTAATTTAATCTTTTATGCACATTACTTACAATAAGGTTAGTTGACTTTGTGATATTTTATGCATAAAAACCACATCGTGGTTGAATGGGGCAGGCATTTTGCTGCTAAATTCGACTTAAGTACTCAGCAAAAGATTTTAGATCTAGGATGCCGTCAAGGGCATTTGAGCTCATTTCTTGCTTATCAATATCCGCAACAGCACTTTATTGCTGTGGATAATCTTGCTAGCGAAATTGAACAAGCTAAAAATTTACGTTTACCTAATTTAAGTTTTCAAGTTGAGAATGGCCTCAATTTATCTTTTGCTGAAGAATTTGACGCGATTGTCAGTTTTAATTGCCTACTTTGGATCCAAGATAAACTCAAAACACTACAACATCTCTATTATGCTCTCAAACCAGGAGGCAAAGCCTATCTTCAATTTTTTATTTCACACCCCTACCCTAAAAATGATCGCTTTTATTATCAAACCGCTAGCATGTCGCATTGGCAATACTACTTTAAAAACTATCAATCAGATTATTACGAAATTTCAATGTTTGAATTTTGTCGATTATTATCCCAAGTTGGATTCACTATTCAACGACTTGAACATGTAGCATACCCTGCCCAATTTGAAAATTCCGATCATTTACAGCAATGGGTGAAAAGTTGGGTGACACATCACAAATATGTGCCGCTTAAAAAACAAGAGCATTTTCTGCACGAGGCTGTTAACAATTATTTTCAATTTCATCGCTATTCGCCAAAAGATCCTTTTACTTACAACGAATATCTATTAGAAGTGATCTGTGAAAAACCCATCCCGGTTGAGAACACACCCACCCAATCACGCTATCGCTACGCAAACATCATCTTTTCAAAACGTGAAGCAGAAATTTTAAAGCAATATTTACTCGGGAAGTCTGCCAAAGAAATCGCTATTAAAACAACTATTACCGCCAAAACCGTTGAATTTCACCTTGCCAATATTAAAGAAAAATTAAACTGTTACAAACGATCGGATATTTTTCAAGCAGCACTTCGACATGGTTTTATTAATCTCATATTTGACAGTAAAGTATAACTACAAAAACTGGATACCGCGCATAAAGCGCGGTAAGTAGGCGCTTCACGCTGATATATCGCACCAACCCTTATCCCTTATTAAACGCATAAGTAACAAACCAACGCCACTTTCAATATAAAGCAATCCCACAAGTAAAATTGGGGATATGCCACCAACTAATTGCTTAGCTAATGGTGTACTGGCGCCAAAAAAAAATGGCTGCTCCCAGAGCAGCTAAGACTAGGATTAATCTTTGCATATTATTTAAACCTTTTTGAGGCCAATATATGTTATTTTTATATTTACCATGTTTGTAAATACTAAGCGATGCGTACCTATCTTCTTGGTATTATATGCGATAGTGTATGTCATCTTAGTGAATAGCCATGTAGCCCTTCATCTTCAGCTATACTTGATTATAGTTTTTAAATATCCTGGAGATTATATTATGTTTAATCTTAAGACATTAATTGCCCTAACGGTTTTTAGTTTACCAAGTATAGCCCTTTATGCTGATGAAACCCCTTCTTCTGCTAATAAAATTGATAAATCAGATTCAATGATGCAACACGGCGGTGAGCAATCGATGAATATGCAAGCCCATATGGCAATGATGCAAGCGCTGCATGAGAAAATGATGAATGCTAAGACCCCTGAAGAAAAGCAAGAATTGATGAAAGAAGGAAAGCAAATGATGGATCAGTGCATGAGTATGATGAATATGATGAAAATGAATAATATGGGTAGTGGCGATATGGCTAAGCGTCAAGAGATGATGGAAAAACGCATGGACATGATGCAAATGATGATGCAGACGATGATGGATAGCTCAGAAATGAAAAGTGCGCCAACGAAAGAAAAGAAATAAATTATAATAATATTTAGTTCTAATTTCCTTGTGTAAATTAATTCTTAATTTTGAGTAGTCGCGAATTTACTGCGCATATCACTGTACTCAAAGACATAAGTATTGCACCAAACGCAGGATCTAAAGCAATATGATATGCGTTATAAAGAACCCCTGCCGCTAAGGGAAGTGCTACTGTGTTATATCCTGTTGCCCAAGCAAGATTCTGGATCATCTTAGAATAAGTTGCTTTAGCAAGCTCAATAATGGCCGCAACATCTTGCGGATTACTTTTAACCAGAATAATATCAGCTGTTTCTATGGCAACATCGGTTCCCGCTCCAATTGCAATGCCAACATCCGATTGAGCTAAAGCCGGTGCATCATTTACACCATCCCCCGTCATAGCAACAATCAATCCTCGTTGTTGAACCTCTTTTATTTTTTCGGCTTTTTGATGTGGAAGGACTTCAGCAAAAACTTCATCTAAACCAATTTCTCCTGCTACCCACTCAGCGACTTGGCGGTTATCACCAGTTAACATGATGCAACGAACACCCATTTTCTTTAATGCGGCTATTGCAAGTTTCGATTCTGGTCGAATAATATCTGCAACCGCAATTGCACCTTTAAGCTGATCCTCTATTATAACAAAAATAACGGTTTTACCCTGTTTAGATAGCGCGCTTATTCTCTGATCGTTTACTTCAATTTTTTGTTCACGCAAATACCCAGGGCTTACGACCATAATATGCTTATTTTTTACTACTCCTCGCGCCCCTTTGCCTGGTATGGCACTAAAGTTTTCAACTTCCCATAGTTGTTTAGTTGATTTTACAATCCCCTTAGCAATAGGATGTTCAGAATTCGTCTCAACGGAAGCTGCATAAGTAATTAATTCTTCTTCACTCATTGAGGAATCAAATAACAATACATCTGTGATCCCAAATTCACCTTTAGTCAACGTCCCGGTTTTATCAAAAATAATAGCTTTGATATTGCGAGCTGTTTCAAATGCTGTGCGATCACGGATCAAAAGACCTCGTTGCGCAGCAATTGCTGTCGAAACCGCCACAACGAGTGGAACGGCTAGGCCAAGCGCATGCGGACAAGCCACTACCATCACGGATACCATACGTTCTAGAGCAAATGCGATGGTAGACTGACCAAACGTAAACCATGCAATCAATGTGGCTATACCACCGGAAATCGCTATTATCGTTAACCAAAACGCAGCCTTATTTGCTAGATCCTGCGTTTTAGATTTGCTTGCCTGTGCTTTTTTTACTAATTCAATAATTTGAGATAAAAAGGTGCTCTTCCCAGTTTTATTAACCTCGATATGAATAGAGCCCTCGCCATTAATGGATCCTCCAATAGCCATTGCACCCACTTCTTTTGCGACTGGTTTTGATTCCCCAGTGAGCATGGATTCATTAATTGAGGTTTGCCCCTTGAGTATTCGGCCATCCGCAGGGATTTTTTCACCAGGTTTGACCAAAACTTGATCTCCTACATGGAGTTGATCTAATGGAACTTCAATAACGCTGCCATTAGGCATCACTTTATGGGCACTAGCTGGCATTAAACGTGCAAGATGTTCAAGTGCTTCTCCTGCCCCCATCACTGATTTCATTTCAATCCAATGACCAAATAACATGATGTCAATTAAAGTTACCAATTCCCAAAAAAAATCAGTTCCTTTTAGTCCTAGTACATTAGCCACGCTATAAAGGTATGCTGCGGTGATAGCAACGCCGATCAATGTCATCATACCTGGATTTCTAGCTTTAGATTCTTCGAGTAATCCTTTTAAAAAGGGTTTCCCGCCATAGAAGTAAACCACACTTGAAACAAGCGCTAGCCAAACCATATCCCCTTGGAAACGCCAAGATTCTCCTAAGCCAACAAAATGTTGAATCATGGGGGAAAGTGCTAGGATGGGGAGTGTCAGGAATAAACAAATCCAGAATCGTTTCTTAAAATCTTTTACCATTCCGGCATGTCCAGCATGCCCCATATGCATTGAATGATCTTCAGCACTATGGTGAGAGTGCTCGTGCATAGCATGGTTCATATTTTTAGGTTATCCATTTATTCCTTTAATACTCGTTTTTGCAATTTCTGCAAATGTTTACAGGTACAATTATTATAAATATCCATTTATTCTCTCGGCTTCGTTTACTTAAGCATTAATATTTCTGTAAATAAAATAACAGCGTTAGTATCCACCATTCGAAGTAATGAGTGACCAGAGTCCTAGTAAATTTCCTAGTTTTCTCTGTTTTGCATTTCCGGCATATTACGCCCATTACAATTGAATGAGGTGGCAATATGAAAGACAGCATCCAACAATTTTTCACCCTCCCCCCTGTTGGGCCGTTGAACGGCTATTTGGTGTTAGAAATTGGCGGAAATGTATCTGGGCCGATGGCAACGGAAAAACTCGCAAGAGAAGGTGCCTGCGTTATTAAAGTTGAATTAGCCGGGGGCGATCCCGCAAGAAATTATTTATCACACTCCATTTTTACTTCATGCAATGCCGGAAAAGCTAGCATTGTAATTAACAAATCAAAGGCTGAAGATCAAAAAATATATCAAGAAATACTTGGTATGGCTCATGTGATCGTGGATAATCGCTCTCCTGATGCTAAAATGCGCGATGAAGATTTACAACAATTTTTACATGGCCCCAAAACACAACCCGTCATTTTTTGTTCGATTGTGGGCTATGATAGTCAAGAATTTCACGATCGATCTGCGCTTGATGTCGCAGTACAAGCTGAGATCGGCATGGCAATGGTAAATGGTGCTGCACCCCATCAACCTTTAAAAGTTGGCTTTGTGGTAATTGATATTACCACCGGATGGGAAGCAGCTTCTGCGGTCAAAAGTCATTTATTGGCTCTTGAAAGAGGGATCATAAAAATACCCGAAAGCAAAGTCATTTTTCTCGAACAAAGTATGGCTAAAACAGGTGCGATGTTACTCAGTGGGCAATATCTTGCCACTTTTGAGAAAAAGCAAGACAGCTTTAGAAAAGGTAACCGTGATCTTTGGCTAGCACCCTTTTCCTTTTATAAAACCCGCGATGACATGATATCGATAGCCATTATTGGCGATCCTTTATTCAAAACTTTTTGCGAGAAAGTACTTTATGTACCTGAACTTGTTGAAAAATATCCAACCAACCAAAGTCGATTACTCAATATTGATGCTTTTGAGCAAGATATAAGTGCTATTTTACTCCAAAAGTCTGCTGCTGAATGGGTAGAGCGCTGCCAAGAACATGGGATTGTTTGCTGTAAAGTGAATACCATTAGCGAAATGCTTGCACAACCTTTTGCCAAACAAATGATTACCTTTACGGCTACTGGTACTCCAATTATTGCTGATCCATGTCGTTCCTCTGCTTATCCAGCAAAGGCATTAGTGGATGCTCCAAAATTAAATGAACATCGCGAAGCAATTTTAGAATTATTGAATACGGGAAAGGATTTTTCAGAAATGTATGATTTTTTTTGCAGGCAAGGTGTGAGATCTGAAGCTGCAGATGGACTACTACCTTTGTATCATTTGCACAAAACACCTGATAGTTCAAATCCAACCTTGAAGAGAAAAGCAAAATTATAACATCGTCATCAGGCACAAGGGTCGCGTAGCGACATAATGTCTCCCTTTGAAAAAGGGAGACCGCGCGTAGCGCAGAGGGATTTTGCTGTGCCGTCCCGGGAAGAGTTCATACTCGATCCACTTTGCTTTTAGGCGAGGCGCCAAGCGAACGAAGCCCCAGGAGTGTACGCTTTGGTACACGACTGGGGTGAGCGAGTGCAGGCAACAAAGCATAAAAGTAAAGTGGGAAGAGTGTAGGTCAAACAGATTAAGTTCGCACCCTCGGTTCAGAATGACAATGTTGCAAAAAGGCCAAAGCAAATTAATATAACACCGCTCAAACGGTTTATCCAAACTAAAACGCTTTCATTTAATTTATGACGGATCAAATGAATGCTACCACTTAAAAAGCACCACCACATCAATGATCCCATAAATACCCCAAATACAATAACAAGTGCTTCAGTAAAATTTGTATTTGGCTCTACAATACCTAAACTCGCATAAATCGCTATAAATGCAATAATGGTCGCTGGATTGGTTAAAGTAAGAAATAACGTTGAAGAAAAATCTTGCCAAGGTGTTTTTGCATGATCCGTAACAGTATTGTTCGTTCGAGGAGCGGCCAAAAGTGTTTTGGTTCCCAAGTAAAGGAGAAAAACACCACCGATAGTTTTAATAATTGTTTGTTGAGCAAGCAAAAATTTGGTAACAGCAACTAATCCAAACCCAGCGATACAACCATAAATCGCATCTGCAACCGCAGCCCCTAATCCGGTTAAAATCCCTACCATGATCCCAGCCGCTAGAGTGCGATTAATACACAAGATGCCAATAGGACCTACCGGTGCAGCAATGGAAAACCCAATCAAAAATCCCTTAATCAATAAACTAATCAACTGAACAACCCCAAGGCGCTGAAATATGCAAATTATTACCTTTTTAACTGCCAAATGTAAAGGTGTACATTTCTGCCCCTTCGCTATTTGGGATTAATTCCAATATTCCAGATGTAGGTTGTTGAAAATCAAGCACCTGATAAAGCATCTCATCCTTTAAGGTAATCGCCGGCGCCAGGGGTTTCCCGTTAAGGAGGATGCCAATGCTAATGGGAACTTTATTCTTGCTTCCCATCACCACATAAACCTTTCTTGCAAAAAAATGAATTTTTATTGCAGCATCTTTTTCTTCACTTATAATTTTTTCTGCTCCGATGAACCATTTGCCTTGCAATGCCCATTCATTTCTTAATAAGATCTTCGGATAAGTATAATTTTTGACTTCGTTAGTACTAATGGATTCGGTTCCGCCAAAACTATCTAATCGAGCATAACCCAAATACGTTTCAGGGGTTTGCCCTAATCCGATTTCCCTATGCTCTGGGTTATGAACTACTGGATTCTTCGTGCCTAGTAAAACGGCAATATTATGTTCTGTAATATCATAATCCCCTTCACCAAAGTGTTCATAAACCACTTTACCATTCTTATCAATTAAAAAGTGCGCAGGCCAATATTGATTATGATAATTGGTCCAAGTTCCATAATTATTATCCACTGCTACCGGATAAAGAATTTGATATTTAGCCACGCCTAATTTGATATTATCGATATTTTTTTCAAATTCAAATTCAGGCGAATGTACGCCCACAATCACTAACCCTTGATTGTGATATTTCGTATACCAGCTCTTTAAGTAGGGTAAAGTGCGTACACAATTGATGCAGGAATAAGTCCAAAAATCAATGAGAACAACTTTACCTCGTAGCTCTTGAATGGTTAATGGCGGGGAATTAATCCACGCAGTGACATTTTGAAAGTCAGGAGCCAAATAAGGTTCGCTTAAGCCATGAACTAATTGGCTTGTTTCTGGTTGTTGCACTGGTTTTATTTGAACAACATTAGGCGCATCAGGCATAGCAGTAAAAGCAGCCGTTGGCCCAGTGAATGCAGCAAGTACTGCCCCAACAATCATCACACCACCGCATATTTTTCGAATGATAATGGTTTTATTTTTTAAAACGCGAATACTGAACAATATTTTTTTCCCCGCAAAAGCAATGACTAGCATCGGAACAATACTCCCTAATGCAAAAAACAAGAAGATGAAAAACCCATCAATAAAAGTTTTTTGAACGGCAATCTGAACAATTGCTGAGGCGAGTATAGGGCCCCCACAAGGCACCCAAATTAAGCTGGTTAGCGCGCCTAATACCATGCCACCGATTAAACTTCCTTGTTTAAATTGGCTGAGATCTCTTTGCCCTATTTCCGCAATGCTTTGAGTCAAAACTGAAAATCGATCGGATAAAAAGTCTGAAATTAAAATAATCCCAAACAAAATAATTAACCCATAAGCTATTAATCTTAAATAATCCAGATTAAGTCCACCGTATTGCACAATTAATCGCGAAAAATAAGTAAAAACTGCAAAGGTGAAGACAAACCCTAAAACAATACCTATAGATTGTTTCCGCCCCAAAATAGAGCCAGGTAATAGGATAGGAAGAATAGGCAAAATGCAAGGGGATAATATCAACCCTAGGCCTTCGATAAAGGCTAATGCATAGTTGATAAATTCGAATTTAATGACTTGATAATCCATTTTGTCTACTCATTCGAAATAATAACTTCTGGATACCCAAAGCTGAGCAAAAGAGATGTGCAACATGGCCATCTAGGGCTATTTTTTTGTTCGGGGTTCCGCTCTTTTTTTCGTTGATCCTTGCTCGTCAGGGTTGAGTGATGATACAGATGGTGCTGCCTTGGAGGAACTTTTCTGTACAGAAGATGCCATCGGAGTAACAAGCTCGGGTCTGCTTGCTGGCTTCTGAGGTTTTGCACTAGCCTGTTCCCGCAAAGCGCGAGATTCCTTGATTTTGACTAAGACATTTTCATGTAATGAAGCTAGTCTTTCTTTAATGCCTTTGCCCACTTCAACATTTATTAAACCGTCAATAAAAAATCGACTAAACGAGTGTTCAAAATCGCTCATTTGCTCTAATGTTTTTAAATTATCAACAAGAACCTTCAAGAAATCGCAAATTACTTGCCTATTTTTCACATGCGTTTCTTGGAATTTATTAAATATCTCTTCTAAGGCACTGTCATAATTTCCAAACTCAGTCAACAAATGGGCATATTCTTGTCGTTTTTCTTCATTTTTTCGATCATTTGGACCTTTTGGTATGATAATATTAATATATTCATCTCTCCAATCAAAAGGCAGTTCAAGCATTTTCCTAAATGCTTCCATTTTAGGTGCCCCTACTTTTTCTTGTGAGAAAGCACTGTTAAAAGAAGGCATAATATCTTCATAATTAAAGCCCCCTTTAGATAATTCTCCAAATTCATGTGCCAATTCTTTATTAGGAGATTCTAAAAATGATTGGTTTGGTTCGAATTTGGGATAAGCCTTCTTAAAGAATTCTACCAATCTTCCTCTAATTACACCCCCTTTCATATTCCCCCCTTATTTGGCGATCAATGAAATACAAAAAATCTAATCATTAATTATAAGACGGATTTTATTTGAATAAGTTTAGTTTTTTTAGGTGTAGTATAACGCGATATTATTTTATTGAATAAAATCAATATTGCAGTGCAAAGGGCATATTCACTCATTATCAATATAAAACTCATGATTATCTTTCACTTGAAACTTAAGATCAAAATAACTGTCTTTATATAAAAGGCCCTGAAAGGAGCATTTCATGAGTATTAATTATGCAGAATTTTCACAAAGACTTGCCGATCTTTCAAAACGAGGGATAAAATTATCCGACGATGAAAAGCAGCTATATGATGAAATTGGCCAATATATATTTGGCAAAAGTGAAATTATACCAACAAAAATTCGTGAATTAAGCTTAGAACAAGCAGATCGCTTTTTAGGTTTGCTTAATCAGGATTTTACTTACGATAGAATGGATAGCGGCCCAAGACACAATTGGGCAACCATGTACAAGTTAATTCAAGAAGTGAGCGATGAAAAGGATAAGATCCGCGCTGCTGAATCAAAAGCCCACTCGGAAAAAGTAATAGCGGATTGGATGAAAATAAAACCAAAATATCCAGAAATGAAGCCATCATCACCCCCTCGACCATCCTCTCCTCCACCACCGAGTCCATTACCCCCAACGAGGAAACTCTTGCGGCTAAGCTCTGATAGATTTGAAATTCCGAAGAAAGAAAAGGTAAAGGAAGAGGATCCCATACAACAATATAATGATAAGGTTATGTCACTCTTAAAGGCAAGACAAACTAAACTCTCGAATAAACTTAGCGACAAAAAGAATAAACCGAATAAACTTCAAAAAAGATACGATGCGGTTTCTAAATTAATTGAAATCGCTAAAGAAACTATCAATGATTCTAAGGGTAAACAGCCAATTGATATTCAGCAAATTCGTGATGAATTAGTAAAAAATAAACAATATAAAAAAGGGCTATCACTTACTTCATCTGGAAAGTTTGGGCGCTTAAAAAGCAGTAAACTTGCAAACACCTTAGAAGAAATTAAAAAAATACCCAAACCCGGAGCGCCCCGAAAACGCACACCTCGTGGTAGTGAGTAAATTTTACTACACATCTCCGCATCTTGAAGTGTAATGGGTATATTCACAAATTCATCGATCAAGTTATTTGATTTTAGCTGCAAAAAACAGTAGACTGCATTACTTTTATTCCTGAGATGACAGAAAGATGAAAGATTGGCAAAATGCAGTAACTGCCAAAAATTATAAATTGGCTGAAAAACTCATGGATTCTTCAGAGTTTGATGCCAATAGCCCACTTCCAGTTCAGTCGCGTGACTCAATAGACCAAGATACACCGTCTAGACTTTTAAACAAATACAGCCATCCATCCTCAGGATCTCAAAACGAAATAGATCCCTTAAAAAATAAACTGTTTCATCACCCAAATTTTGTAGCTGATTATCAGTTCTTCCAATCTAACCTTAACTTCAATGATGTTTATAAACTAATGCAATCAGGCGTTTCTATGCCCTGGGCTACTTCCGTATTAACTGCTCGCACCACTGGGAATCGTTTTTCAATTGATGGGAAAGTTACATTTCCTCTTTTTAATTATGGCAATTTTCATACATTTACGCTTCATGATTTTAAAAACAATAAAACTGCAGAAACACCAAAAGCCTTTACTTTAGCTGGAAATCAGCATGCATTAGGGCATCTTTCACTTGCACATAGTTTTAGACATTTTATCGACGAAGCCAATGTAACAACTGTTCAAAATGAAAAAATCAAAAAAGCATTTGCCTACACTCTGCGAGCACTTGATCAAGAAGCAGATTTAAATTTTAAAAAATGGATACGAACATTTAACTACACTAAAGTACTCTTCGATAGTGCTTTATCTAATGATTTTCCAATTTTAATCCGATCTGGGTGGGATAAACATGGTATCTATTTCGTTAAGAACAAAGATATGCTCTATTTATGCAATACTGGAGACGGAAGTGATGGCAAGCATGGAATTATCGTCTATAAAATAGGAAACCTTGCCAAATTTGATGAATCACTTGTAAAAGATCTAGATACCAAAATATCCAAGGAATTTATCCTAGAAAAATTACCAATGCTTTTAGATCTTCAGGTATTAATTAAAATCCCTGAACCCGAACAAGAAACTGGTAATTGCGTTTGGAAATCCGAACAAGTAGCTATCAAAGCGTTACTTCATGCTAATTTGATGAATCAAGGCTTTGACATTAAGAAAGCGCTTGACGTTGCCAATCCACTATATTCTGATTTTGTTAAGTATGATTTAAATTCTGCCGTTGAAAATATGGTATTTAATAAAGAGGACTTAGTCGAAACCGCATTTTATGATACCTTAATGTTAGAAGTATTAAAAGCAGATGTTAAATTTGAAAACCCAGGGTTTGTGCAACGTTCTGCCTGCATTCTCTCTGAACTGCAAAATAGCCAAGCTTTGCAAGATTACCTTGCTCCTGAGAAATACGATCATATGCTGAATACTTGGCTACCAGATTTGGCTAATGTGATTATTAAAACGGTAGGCTGTATTGTTCATTCAACCGATGAAGATGATACATCTTGCTCTGCCACCTTAGACAAATTCAAATTTCAATCTAAAATCGATTCCATATTGGACAAAAAAGACTTATTTAATGATAATCCTTGTGATTTAACAGGAAATGCAGAATTGATCGATCATCATGCTAAAAACTACCCAATATTAACTGCAAGGATGAGTCTGCCACCTTCAGAGTCACACCTTCTTGTTGATGCGACAGTTCCGCATCACGAGGTGTTACCCTAACCTAACCTAACCTAACCTAACCTATTCTACTCTGGCCATGCACGCAATAATAATTCATCCACCACTTTAGTATTCGTCAAAGTCCCTAATAGTTGTGTCGCCTCATGTTGCTGCTTGAAAAATGCTTCTGCCAACCAGTCAGGGGCCTTTTGATATAATATCGCAGCTTGATAAAGTCGGATCAGTCGCTCTACCAACCGACGTGCCTGGCTTTCGTCAATGTCATTTAGTGACTGATACAACCCATCAAATGCTTTACTTACATTGGGTACGATTTTGATATCAGACACTATTTGTGCAAAAGCTTCAGGCTCTTTTTGTAATGTTCTTAACACATCTAAGCATTGAATATTGCCACATCCTTCCCATATCGCATTAAGCGGTGCTTCTCGATAAAATCGTGCTAATGGAAAATCTTCAATATAGCCAGCCCCACCTAAACATTCTAAAAGCTCCCCTATCATGGCAGAGGTGTTTTTACAGATCCAATATTTACCTAAGGCTGTTAACAAGCGAAATCGACGATCATTGGGATCATTTTGATCTAAAATATTAGCTAAATGCACGCTGAATTGAAGATTAGCTTCAATTTCAAGGGCTACATGTGCTAAAACATTTCTCATCAAGGGTTGATCAATTAATTTTTTGCCAAACGCTTGTCGATGATTAGCATGATGTCTTGCGTAAACGTATGCACCTCTTTGCAAGGCAGTCGAGCTGACGATGCAATCAAAACGCGTCAAAGCCACCATTTGAATGATCGTTTGAATGCCTTTACCTGGTTCCCCAATTAACCAACCAAAAGCACCGTGAAATTCTACTTCACTCGAAGCATTGGCTTGATTGCCTAATTTATTTTTTAATCGTATTAGCTGCATGGGATTTTTACTGAGATCGGGATGCCATCGGGGTACAAAAAAACAAGATAGTCCTTCATTAGCTTGCGCTGTCACAAAAAAGCCATCAGACATGGGCGCAGAGCAAAACCATTTGTGCCCAATTAATTCGTAATGATTTCCTTGGGCTAATGCTTGCGTCACATTGGCTTTTACATCAGAGCCGCCTTGCTTTTCTGTCATTGCCATACCAAACGTAAGTGATTTTTTCTGCTCTAGAGGCAAATTAGCAGGATCATAATCAAGCGTTAATGCTTTAGGTAACCATGTTTTGGCTACTGTTTCATTTTTTTGCAATAAAGGGATCCCAGCATAAGTCATCGAAAGCGGGCAAGCAGTGCCTGCTTCTGCTTGCACATGAATATATTCCAATGCTAAACGTGCTAAATGACCTTGCGTATTCGTTTTTTGCCAAGGCAAACAATGGATCCCAACCATGGTTGCTTCATGCATTAACGCATGGTACGAAGGATGATATTCGACGATATCAATTCTTTCACCATAACGATCATGTGTTTGGCAGTTTGGAAGATAAGTATTTGCTTCTTCCCCTAGCTGTGATAGCGCAGCAATTTTTTCTCCATATGCCGCTACCTTTTTTAAAAGCGCTTGATCGTTCAACGATTTAAGCGCTTCTTTTAAAGGTAAATCATCTTCGTAGGCATTTTTTCGGACAAGAGGTGGGACTTGATTTGTTCCTTGATTAGACTCTTTCATAACATCCTTATTTTTTATCCAATAACTGGAGTATAGAAGCATCTTGCTTTGCCATTTGCTATCAATTACAAGATATAAGTTCACAATCTAAATATACCATTGACATTTCACAATTTTGCAAGCAAAATGCCTGGATCTATCTACACAAACGGTGAAAAAATGAGCTTTTTAACTTTCAAAAATTATTCCGATCAAGAATTAAATAACGTCATTAAGCTAATTAAAGCTGCACAAGAAGGTGATGGTGTCCAACTCAATGCATTAATCGCAGCAGAAATAAGTGTTAACAATGATCGTGTCGAGCCAGAAAACCCAGATTACAATCCCTTATACCAAGCCGCTGAAAAAAATCAATTTGGATCCGTCAAAATACTCGTTCAACACCAGGCTAATGTGAATTACGCAGGTGGCGGATCTTCTGTTCTAAGCGCCGCTGTTAAAACAGGCAATGCTGAAATGGTTAAGTATTTATTGGAAAAAGGTGCCACCACTTATCTTAATAAAGAAGCACCTGATTTAATTAATTATATTCATGGAAATGGTGAGTTACCACTTGCGACAGCTGCTGATTCGGGTTTTGTTGAAATAGCAAAAATTTTGATTGACCATGGTGCAGATGTTAATGCTAGAACAGGTTGGTTTGGCAAATCAACACCGTTAACTTACGCGTCTGCAAATGCAGATATTCCGATGATGAAGCTTTTGATTGATAACGGCGCGCAGGTAAACACCTTCGCCCGTTCAAAGGAAGATTCTTCTGTTATGTTCGATGCCTTTTTAACTTCCTCACTTTTTAATGCGCTTACATCAAAAAATCACGATGCAGTTAAATTAATTGTAGATGCTGGTGGTAATGATCTAGGATGGTCACCTTTACATCTTGCTATCGTCAAGCAAAACCTACCTGCTGCTGAGGAAGCATTACAAGCATTATCAGACAATCATCTCGTCAATACTAAAGATATACTTGGATTCTCTCCTATTCATTACGCTCTTTTAGGTAAGGATAATTCCTTTTTAGAATTCTTAGCCAACCATGGTGCCGATACTAAATTGACTGAATCTAATATTTCTTTATTAAATGGCGCGGTCTTTTTAGATGTCCCCAAGGAGATGTTTCAATGGGTGACAAATCATACCGCCAATGTCGACACTCCATTTGCGGAAACAACAACATTAGCCTTAGCTGCCAACCAAGGACGACTTGAACATATTAAATTATTGCTTGATAAAGGTGCGAACATAAACTTAAAAGGGAGTGATGGTAACACTCCGCTACATGCCGCCATTTCGGAAAAACAAGTAGAGGCTGTAAAACAGTTAATCGAATATGGGGCAGATTTACATGCTAAAAATGCTAATGGGTTAACTGCATTTGATCAAGCGAAAAATCTTGGTGATTTGCCTGCAGATCTAGTATTAACTCTAGATCCAAAAAATCAAGTGCCTTTGGAAACACATGATCTTTTAGTAAAAGAAGATCCTATTAAAAATCTTGACGCCGTTTCATCACATT
Source organism: Candidatus Berkiellales bacterium (assembly GCA_044445585.1). Taxonomy (GTDB): domain Bacteria; phylum Pseudomonadota; class Gammaproteobacteria; order Berkiellales; family Berkiellaceae; genus Berkiella. Next base: position 641 of record JBIOEB010000035.1, on the reverse strand, counting down.
CAGATCATTCAAGTCCTGTCGAAATGCATAAAGCTCATGACATGTCTGGATCGGTAGAGCCTAGTACAATACACGTGTTTTTACATAAAACTGATAATGTATTAGACAACCATTCTCAGCATGCCGAGGCTCCAGTTTAGGCAAAAATCCTAAAACAAAGGACCGCCGCTGCACTCCTCAATGCGAGGAGTGCAGCTGTGATCATTCCATTTCTTAAATTAAAAAACCTCTTTTTTAGCAGTCTCTGGTATGCCACTTATTTTTAATTGAACAAACATCCACACCCTTTCAAATACTCGGCTTAATGCCCCATTGGCAATGACATTCGTGCTCGTAATTAAGGGATCCAGCACTACATTTAACGCTAAAATGATGGCAATCATTTCACCGGTAAAATTTAAATAGGTTTCGTAAATGGGCAGCATAATAAAAATAGCACCGCCCAACACAGCTGCCGTAGCAAATCGCGCCAAGACAAAGAAAATACTAAAAGTTACCCAAGTGCCCAGATCAGGGTTATAACTATAAAAATGCCTAAAGATCAAAAAGCATAAAAACGCATTGGCAACGCAATCACCCACTTGTTGAATATTTGTGGTTGCAGGAATAATGGCCTTAGCTAGATTAGGATTGTGTAAGGT
>JBIOEB010000034.1:0-19477 GCA_044445585.1 Candidatus Berkiellales bacterium | reverse complement strand
TTACTGATGATAATTTTAAAGTCTTAAATTCATTTAAAACAAATGAATTGGATTTAAATGATGATTTTGATAAAGAACTTAAGGATTTTTTTGATAAGATTGAGAAATATTTACCTATTAATAAAATAAATCATAAAACTGTTTCCGCTTCACCAGTGTGGCGACCAGGCTCCCTTAAGCAACCATCGCGTCTTTCAAGTGAAATAAAAAAACGATTAGTACAATTTGCAAGGGGAAATCGTATTAAATTAGATCAAATCAAAAGCAATTTAAAAGGCGAACAACTTAAAAATCTTACGAAAGCCATATCTAGCCTGAATGTTTTTGATGGGAATGAATTACATGCTTGGGAAAAACATACATTTTTTACCTCACTTCATGCCATGAAGTCCAATACTGAACGACTTATAAAAAAATTATATTATTGCAAAACAGGTAAATACTCTCGCAAAAAAGACGATAAAGAAGAATTTGGAAAATGGAGGAAGAGCTTATGATGAAGGTCATGGTTGCCAAGTGACTATATGGAATCTTAAGAACTAAAAGGAAACTATGGGGCTTGTATTATTCTGCCGTTAAATAAGATTATTGTAATAAATTCTATTGCAGAGCGTTTAGAGAAAAATTTATTTTTTCTCTTCAAGAGGCTTAATTAAGATTTGTGCAGCAGTAGGGTTGGATGTTCCATAGACTGCTGCAACAGGAAATGCGACCATCGTTCCCATTAAAATACCAACGATAAAACCACTCATGGTAAATGAAAAAGATGCAAGTAAGGGGATAATAGGGCCACTATAATCTGCCGTAAAACAATATATGATGCTCACGCCTACTCCGCCCATCATTCCAATGCTGCCGCCATATAAGAACCCTTTTTCAAGGATCTGATCAGCAGTTGCGCCCCCACTGACTAAATTTAATTCGACTGCCTTTAATAATCTCACCAAATAATCCTTAAAATAACTGAGCTAATTGTTTTATAGGGACGAAAATGAATTAGGTCCCATTTAGTAATGCCGGAGCAAATGATGCATAAGCCCCAACAACGATCCCAATTGTAGAAAGTCCAACCGTCAATAAAATCGCTCCCAGGATGGGTTTTACTAAAATGCCAATAAACGAGCTTTGAGTCCAAAGTGCCCTACCACATCCTAAGACAACTCCAAGGGGTACTCCGATCACCGCACCCAACACTGCACCAGTCACAACATAATCTCCAACGATCTCAGCAGCAGTGGTACCACCTGAGACAACGTTTAATTCAGATGTTTCTAATAGGCGCATGAAATTTCCTTTTTTCATTAAAATAAAGATTCGCCACTACTTCCACTAGAAGGTGTCAGCACGTTACGTTCCGGATTGGTGATTTCAGCGGTGCGTTTTGGCACGGTTTCTTGACGGAAGATTTCAAAAATCGCATTGGTTTGGCCTGGGCGAGCCAATAAACCGGTGGCAGGATCAATCTTCACCGTGACAAGTCCTCGTGGTTGTTGTGGCTTGGTTTCAGGAACACCTTGTAGGGCTTGCCCAATAAATTTCATCCAAATCGGGAGTGCAGCTTGAGAGCCATATTCTTGAATGGATCGCGGCTCATCATAACCTACCCAGACACTCGTCACGATCGATTGATTAAAACCGGTATACCAAGCATCCATTTTATTATTGGTGGTACCTGTTTTGCCAGCTAAGTCTGTTCGATTCAATGCGCGCGCAGCTCGACCTGTACCCGTTTGAATGGCATCTTGTAAAATAGAAGTCATGATGTAAGCCGTTTGGGGTGAAATAATGGCAGCAGCCGCTTCTTGCCCCGTGTGTTGAGATACTAATTGATCAATGGTATTCGAAGCTTCAGGGTTAGGATCAATATTTTGTTCTGTTAAAAGATTGCATTCTGGGCAGGCGGTTTGCGGATGGGCTTCATAAATTAAAGTACCTTGATCATTAATGACACGCTGCACGACATACGGCGTTACTTTGTAACCACCGTTAGCAAATGCGGCATACCCAGTAGCCACTTCTAAGGGTGAAACAGTGGCGGTGCCTAAGGCTAAAGATAAACTGCGTGGAAGACGTTGCTGTTCAAATCCAAAACGCTTAATAATTTTTAATGCGCGAGGCACTCCCATCGCTTGCAGCAAACGAATGGACACTAAATTTCGTGATTTAGTGAGGCCTACTCGTAAACGTGTTGGCCCATAAAAACGGCGGGTATCATTTTGTGGACGCCAAGCATCGTCTAAATTATCGTCATGGTAAACCACCGGTGCATCATTAATTACCGAGGCGGCAGTAAATCCTTGCTCTAATGCAGCCGCATAAACAAAAGGTTTAAAATTAGATCCGGGTTGACGCGTAGATTGTGCTGCACGGTTAAAATAAGAAACATTTGAGTCAAAACCGCCGACCATTGCTAACACGGCACCATTTTTAGGATGGATCGCTACAATGGCACCTTCTACATCCGGACGTTGACTAAAGAGCCATTCATTATTGCCGGGTTCCACATAGATAATATCACCCAACGCAACAATATCATTCGGGGATTGTGGCGCGTCAGAATCCATTCGTAAAAGAGAAAGTTGTTTACGCGCCCATTGCATGCTTTCAAAAGAAATAGAGATTTTTTGGCTATTTGGTAATATGGCCTGTACTTTATCGCCGTTGATTTCCGTGACCGCAGCCGGTAAAGTCAGTAAAGTTTTTGGATAAGCTTTTAACTCGTTGGCCCATTTTTCAAAATCGATTTTACCATTTCGTGGAACAACCAATTGTGCGACGGGGCCACGAAAACCATGCCGTTTATCATACTCTAATAAACCTTCTTGTAAGGCGCGATTGGCAATAGATTGTAAACGGCTATCGACGGTGGTGTAAACAATAAAACCCGAAGTGTAAACATCTGGGCCAAATTTTGCGACCAGTTCTTTGCGAGTAATTTCAGAAACATAAGGTGCTTCAAAATCGATAGTGCGGGCATGGTAGTTGGTCAAGACAGGTGCGTTAACGGCTTCTTGATACGCTTTTTCGTCGATAAAACCGGAGTGTAACATTCTTTTAAGAACATGCGTGCGCCGTTTTAAAGCTGCTTCAGGACTATTGATGGGATTAATTGCCGATGGTGCTTGTGGGATCCCTGCAATCATGGCCATTTGAGCAAGATTTAATTGATCGACAGTCGTGCCATAATAAACTTGTGCTGCGGCTTGAACACCATAGGCGCGTTTGCCAAAGTAAATTTTATTTAAATAAAGCTCAAGAATTTTATCTTTAGGAAGTTCTTTTTCTATTTTAAGTGCGAGTAACGCTTCGTTGAGTTTTCGGCCAAAAGTTTTTTTACGGGTTAAGAAAAAATTGCGTGCAACTTGCATGGTGATGGTGCTTGCGCCTTGTCCTTTGGTGCCACTAATTAAAAGATGAAGAGATGCTCTGACGAGTCCCCGAAAATCAATACCGCTGTGTTCATAAAAGCGACGATCTTCAGTGGCTAAAATCGCCAGTTTGAGCGTTTCGGGAACTTCAGCAATATTAATAGGGGTGCGGCGTTTTTCACCATATTCACCAATTAATTTGCCATCGGCGGTATAGATCCGTAAAGGAACTTGAAGTTGGATATCTTGCAAATCTCTAACTTCGGGTAATTGTGCATTGGTATAAAGCACAATGACAACAATGCAGCAAAAACAAGCAATGCCGGTACTGAGAAGCACTCTTAAAAGGATGTGGAAATATTCTTTCATCTTTTGAAGTATACCAAAAGGTTTCTCACCCCATTGTCCGAATGTTCACTTTGAAAGGAAAAATTTTTGCTTAAGTGAACAAAGACGATTTTGCAATGTTAATTTTATAACTAAATAAGTTGCTGCGCGAAAACCTCGCAGCGCTGCTCTTTTTTAATAAATGAACAAAAGAAAAAAATTTTATTTTCATGTTTTAGTAAAAATCCTTCTGCTACACTAGCAGCTACACGATTACCAACACTTTTGTCATACAAAAATGTTGATTTTTTCTGCATTTATGAAGTTTGCATTACATGATCACCGAAAATCCAAAAAATAAATTGCACAAAATCATTTTTATCTTGTTCCTGACGAGTGTCTTACTGATTTTTGCCGGAATAGGCGTAGTTTATATACATTTAACGCGGAAAATCGAGCGGCAAGAATTAATGAATATCCATATCAAAAAAGAAATAAAACTCATGGAACAAAGAGTTGCGCACCTTCAAGTAATAGCAGAAGATAAAAAAAAATTATTAACTAGAATAGATGTTTTTACTAAGTGGCAAGCCAATCAACTTCAAGCAGTCAGGCTGTTTGAAGAAATCGCACGGATCGTTCCCACAAAAGTATATTTAACTTGTCTGACGCGTAATCAAAATAAGCTATTCATTGAGGGCAAAGCAGAGTCCAATGCCTTAGTGTCGATCATGATGCGTAATATGCAAGCATCAAATCGTTTTAAAAATCCAGAAATCACTGTCATCCAAAATGAAAGTGGGCAACCCAGTGAAGTGGTAAACGCCACAAAAGACACTGGGATAAGTTTTAATTTACATGCACTCGAGAATGAATGATGACAATTAACGTTGAATTAGAATTTTTTGATTTTAACGAAATAAAAACTTGGCCATGGCCAGTTAAATTTTTTATTGCTATCGTGACGAGTGTGTTTGTATTGGTGGTGTTGTATCAAAGCGTGATTAAAAATGCACTGTCCATATTAGAAACACGCCAAAAGGAAGAACAAGCCTTAGTGGCTACTTTAGATAAAATCAAACACAGCGTTCACGAGGGCGACTCGCCGAAGCAAAAGCAATCGTTGGCAGCAACTTGGCAGGAATATTTACTACAATTACCTAACAAATCAGAAATTCCAGCACTGCTAGAAGCCATTTCAGCTGCTGCCAATGCTGAAGGGTTGGCGATGAATGCCATCCGTTTACAAACAGAAAAAGAAGACGCATTTTATCTTGAATTACCTATCGAGATCTCTGTGCAGGGCGGTTATCATCAATTAGGCGCTTTTATCAGTAGAATGATGAAACTTTCTTTTCTGCTGACGCTTCATGATTTTACCCTTCATCCTTCAAATGACAGGAATGGCGTGCTGGTGATGAGTATGGTGGTAAAAACGTATCGCACGGTTATCAATGAATTTACCCCAGAAAAACCCAACAACAAAAATGGTAGAAGAAAAATTTCGCCTTTGTTGAACACCGCGCTCGATGAATTAAAAAGTCCTTTTTTAAGTTCGCCTCTAAAAACACTGGGCGCATTAGAAACTTTGACGTTAGATTCTCTTAAGATGGTGGGGATTATTTTTAAAAAAAATAAAAAATGGGCGTTGATTAAGGATCCTAATAACAAAATACATTGGGTAACCGAAGGAAATTATTTAGGACAAGAACAAAATAAAATTAGTCAAATTACCGAAGATAAGATCATTCTGGTTGAAAATGTTGATTCTGCCTTAATGGGCAAGAAACCAGAAAGAAAAATGATTACGTTAGCATTAGCATACAATCTATTGTCATTACGATGAAGGGAACCCTTATATTCTTCCCGGGACGGCACAGCAAAATCCCTCTGTTCCCCCGGCTTTCGCCGGGGCTAAAGGCTGACTTCGCCCTTTTTCAAAGGGAGAGAATATATGGGCTGCGCCCACAAGGATCCGTCGCGAAGCGACAAAATGTCTCCCTTTGAAAAAGGGAGACCGCGCGTAGCGCAGAGGGATTTTGCTGTGCCGTCCCGGGAAGAGTATACACGCTCATAATTGAACAGTTTTAGGTACAACATAAGCATGAAAACTTTAAGATTCTTATTCCTATTATTTTGTTTGCTGTTGTTGGCAAGTCAAATTTTTGCAACCAATAAAAATGCAGATCCACCAACCCCGCACTACACCGGGGAACCTTTAACGCTTAATTTTCAAGATGTTGAAGTCAAAAGCGTGATCCGCTTGCTGGCAGATTTTTCAAAAATAAATCTCGTCACCTCAGAGTCTGTAATAGGAAATATCACTTTGCAGCTGCAAGATATTCCATGGGATCAAGCGCTCGATATCATATTAAAAAGCAAAGGGCTCGCAAAACGGCAAATCGGTGAAGTGTTATTAATTGGTACGGTTGAAGAAATCGCAACCAGAGAAAAATTAGAATTGCAGGCAAAGCAAAATATCAGCGATCTTGCTCCCATTCGAACAGACACTATCATGCTGAGTTATGCTAAGGCAAAAGATCTTGCTTCGTTATTAAAAACCGAAAAAAATTCATTACTTTCATCGCGGGGAGCCGTTTCAGTAGATGAACGCACCAACACCCTCTTGATACAAGATATTGAAACCAAATTAGCCCAAGTGCGGGCATTAGTGACGCGTTTAGATATGCCCGTCAAACAAGTGTTGATTGAATCGCGCGTGGTTTTTGTGAACGATAATGTTGAAGAAGCATTAGGCGTGACTTTTCGCTCGGTGCCAAAAAATTCTGAGACCAATCCCTCATTAGCCTTAAAAGATCGACTCAACGTGAATTTGTCTACTGTATTGCCCAGTGGTGCCAACAATATGGCACACTTGGGTTTGGCGGTAGCCAAGTTGCCCAAAGGCACTTTATTAGATCTCGAATTGATGGCATTAGAAAACGAAGGCTTGGGTAAGATTGTTGCTAGCCCTCGATTAGTGACCTCGGATCAACAAGAAGCTTATATTGAATCAGGTGAAGAAATTCCCTACCAAGAAACCACTTCTAGCGGTGCAACCTCGGTTGCTTTTAAAAAGGCGGTACTGCGTTTAGAAGTGACCCCGCAAATTACTCCGGATCACCACATTATTTTGGACTTAAAAGTAAACCAAGACTCGCGAGGTGCAGTGACCAATGGTGTGCCAGCAATCAATATGCGTGAAATGCACACCAAAGTGTTAGTCGCTGACGGGGAAACAGTCGTATTAGGGGGAATTTATCAACAAAATCAGATCAAAAATAAAATGCGGGTGCCATTTTTGGGCAAAGTGCCCCTTTTGGGGTGGTTATTTAAAAATGAGATCCAAAGTGATCAACGCAATGAGTTGCTCATTTTTGTGACCCCAAACGTGATCACGGGCCGATAAACGACAGCAGTTGGCCGACTAGCGTGAACAACTACTCTCGTTCATTCTCATTTTAAATGGTATACTTATAACCCAATATTACTGTAGAACGGGTAAAAGTATTTAACTTTCTAATAACCATTGCAAATTCAATAAAGCCAAAATGAAACGATCATCAAATCTATTTTTAATTGGACCGATGGGGGCTGGTAAAAGCACTATCGGCAAACAATTAGCAAGAGAATTAAAATTAGAATTTGTTGACGCCGATCAAGAAATAGAAGTACGCACAGGTGCTTCCATTCCCTGGATATTTGATGTTGAAGGCGAAGAAGGGTTTAGAAAAAGAGAAGCCCTCGTTATCGATGAGCTAAGTCAACGCACAGGCATTGTGCTTGCCACCGGCGGTGGTGCAATTTTAAATACCGATAGCCGTAATCGTTTAGCAGCACGTGGTACAGTCGTTTATCTTTATGCCACTGTCGAGCAACAAATGCAACGCACCGGACGCGATAAACGTCGTCCTTTATTATTAACCAACTCGCCCGAATCTACCTTAAAAGAATTAATGACCAAACGTGACCCACTTTATCGCGAAATTGCTGATATCGTTGTCCCCACCGATAGTCGAACGGTACGTTCTGTTGCTCAAGATGTGGTACGATTGCTTGAGCGCGATCAATTATAATTTCTGAAAGCCCTACTTTTTGCTAGGTAAAAAAGGTTTTTCTCTAAGGGAGCCGTGGGTGACAAGCTCTTTTAACCATGCATCTTCTTCTTTGTGGGTAAATACGCCCACCGGAAAATATCCTATTTTAGTGGGGTATCATTTATTAGCACAAAAGGAATTGTTTGAGCCCATCGTCGCTAAAAAGCAAGTTTTCATTCTTAGCCATCCTGAAATTGCTTCGCATTATTTACCCATTTTAAGTAAAGCTTGCAACCTTGCAGGCGCTTCTTCGGTTGAACACCTGTTGATCCCAAGTGGTGATCAATACAAAACCCTGTTAACTGCAGAGCAAATTTGGTCTGCATTGCTTAAATCAAATTATCATCGTGATACCGTAATGATTGCATTGGGTGGTGGCATGATTGGCGATCTTGCTGGATTTTGTGCTGCATGCTTTATGCGTGGCGTTGATGTTATTCAATGTCCAACCAGTTTATTGGCGCAGATCGATGCCGCTATTGGAGGCAAAACAGGCGTTAATCATCCCTTAGGGAAAAATCTGATTGGGGCTTTTCATCAGCCACGTGCAGTCATAACCGATCTCACGACACTTGCCACTTTAGATCAACGTGAATTTGTTGCTGGCTTAGGCGAGCTTATCAAATATGGGATGGCCCTCGATGCAAACCTTTTTGTATGGTTAGAACAGCATTTGCCTGCGATTTTGGCGCGAGACCCAGCCATTTTGCAGCAAGCTGTCGCATGGGGATGTCGCATAAAAGCGCATGTGGTATCGGTTGATACGTTTGAGCATGCCGGGCGCATCGTGCTGAATTTTGGCCACACCATCGCTCACGCCATAGAAAGTTTGTTAGATTATCAGGGCTGCCTTCACGGAGAGGCTGTTGCCATTGGCATGATTATTGCAACTCGTTTATCCTTGCAGCGTGGTATGATTGAACAACAATTGTTAGATAGATTGATAATTTTATTAAAAGCGGCAGGATTGCCTACCCAATTACCAGAAAAAATGACGACAACCGCCATTTTAGCTAGAATTAAACAAGATAAAAAACATATACACCAAGAATTGCAATGGGTATTGTTAAAAAATCTGGGTGAATCGCAGATTGTGATGGGGATCACTCCCGAAGAGATCACAACTGCGCTAGTTCAAAGCAGCGCAAAATAACATCAAGCAGAAGGTAATAAGATCATGAGGCAACGTTCAGATGATTTTGGATACGAAGAAGAAGCCTTAACCGATAAATACGATAAATTTAATCATGACCAAAGCGATAAGTTTACTGATCAATTCCCCGAAGAATATGATGAATTATCTGATGATGATTTAGTGTCTGCTGTTACCGGAAAGAAAGCAAAACGTGCTTTTAAATGGGCTTCACGCCCGGTTTCGTTAGGGTTATTGATTGGGATCACATTAGGCGGGGCTTATCTTTTATTCAATAATAAAGTCAAGGTTGAAGAAGAAACAGAGGTTACCGTACCTGTTAATATGGCTCAAGTTTCTGAAAACTGGGAAAGCAAAAATATCACACCGCAAAAAGGGGATAATGTGGTTTTTCAGTTTGATAAGCCCGATCCCAAAGATATGGTTGAAGAAGATCTCACTCCGGAACCAGAAGGGCGTGCGATGCCGTTAGCGAATCAGGTACAAGAGCTTAAACCTGCTGAAAATAGCAAGGTAAATAAAGCTGAAAAGCTTGAAAAATCTAAAAAGACCGAAGTCGCAACCGCAGAAGCAGCGGCCCTACAGGCTGAGGTGTCACCCATTTCTAAGCAGCCAGTCAAAACCAAAATTAAAAAGCCGGTGATCAAATTGGCTGAAAAAGGAAAGAAACCTACGAAAGACAAAGCATTAACTGTACAGGAAAAGGCATTAATGACCGCAAAAAGCAATCATTATACCTTGCAGTTGTTCGGCACGAAGAGTGAAGAAAGTGTCAAAAAATTTATCACAACGCATGGTTTAGCAAGTAAATCGCATTATTTTAAAACTAAACGCAATGGATCGGAAATGTATATTGTCGTCTATGGAGATTATGCTTCTAAAGAGCAAGCAAAAGCAGATCCCGTTATTTCTTCCTTGAAGAAAGATAAAATCCAACCTTGGGTTCGCGAGTTAAAGAGTGTGCAGCAGGATATACAAGGATAGCAGTTAGCAAGAAACGGAATAAAAGGTTAGAATAAGGCATCTTTTATTCGCGTGAGTTAGTTTAGTACATGAATCCATCTTTTCGCCTCATAAAAGCTTTACGACGCCAGAGTGTTGATTGCACACCGGTGTGGATGATGCGCCAAGCGGGTCGCTACTTACCGGAATATCGGGCCTTGCGTGAAAAAGTGGGCTCCTTTTTAGGGATGTGTAAAAATCCTGAAATTGCCTGTGAAATTACCTTACAGCCCCTACAACGTTTCGATCTCGATGCTGCCATTATTTTTTCTGATATTCTCACCATTCCTGATGCGATGGATTTGGGGCTGAGTTTTGAAACCGGTGAAGGTCCTAAATTTCTTAATCCCATTCGTGATGCGGCTGCGGTAAATAAATTGTCAATTCCTGATCCGGAAGCGGATTTAGGTTATGTGATGGAGGCTATCCGCTTAACCGTTAAAGAATGTCAAAACCGTATCCCTGTAATTGGTTTCTGTGGCAGTCCTTGGACAGTAGCAACTTATATGGTGGAAGGCGAAAGTAGTCGTGCTTTTCCCGTGATTAAAGCGATGATGTATCAAGACCCCGCGATGTTGTCGGCGTTATTAGCCAAAATCACCGAGGCAAGTTGTCTTTATTTGGCAGCACAAATTCAGGCTGGTGCAAGTTGTGTCATGGTTTTTGACACGTGGGGCGGTATTTTATCGCCGTCTTGTTATCATCAATTTTCGCTCCATTATATGCGTGAAATAGTCAGGTATTTAAAAAAAATCCAACCCGAAATACCGGTGATCCTCTTTACTAAACAAGGCGGACAATGGTTAGAAGAGATCGCGCAAACCGGGTGCGATGCCATTAGCATTGATTGGACAGTTGACATCGCCAAAGCGCGAAGTCGTGTCGGACATCAAGTCTCGTTACAAGGTAATTTAGATCCGGCTACGCTTTATGCGTCTCCTGCCAAAATAAATGAAGAAGTGAAAAATCTATTAGCGCAATATGGCAAAGGAACTGGGCATATATTTAATTTAGGACATGGCATTTATCCTGATGTGCCAGTCGAAAATGTGCAGGGAATGATCGAAGCCGTGCGCTGTTACAGCCCCGCATATCATCAACATGATCGACCATAGTTAAAGGAGTCGCCGATGGCACCTTATTCGGTTGTTTTTCCAGGAACATTTGATCCCATTACCAATGGGCATCTTGATTTAATCGAGCGTGCAGCCAAAATGTTTGAACGTGTCATTGTAGCGGTAGCAAAAAATGCAAGAAAGCAACCTCATTTTGAATTTGACACCCGCATTGCCCTCACTCAAGAAGTGCTTGCCCCATTAAAAAATGTCCAAGTGAAAGGGTTTTCAAATCTTTTAGCGGAATTTGTTCGTCAACAAGGGGCAACAGCAATTATTCGCGGCTTAAGAGCCGTGTCGGATTTTGAATATGAATTTCAATTGGCGACAATGAATCGGCGTTTAGCGCAAGAAATCGAAACGATATTTTTAACGCCTGCTGTACAATATTCTTTTATTTCATCTACTTTGGTGAATGAAGTGGCGCAATTAGGTGGAGACGTCAGTGCATTTGTTCCGCAAAGTGTCGCAAATGCATTAAAATCATTGTATACCGCTCGCACTTGACTTCAAATCTTGAAGTGTAATGGGTAAAAAAGGTAAGACGTGGCTTTAAAAATTACTGACGAATGTATCAATTGTGATGTCTGTGAGCCCGCCTGTCCAAATCAAGCGATTTCTCAAGGGCCAGAGTATTATGTGATTGATCCCAATCGCTGCACAGAATGTGTAGGGCATTATGATGAGCCCCAATGTCAGATTGTATGCCCGGTGGATTGCATTCCACACGATCCAGATTTTAATGAAACCAAAGAAAGGTTATTAGCAAAATATCATATGTTGCAACAAAACAAGTTATGAGAAGGAAGTCGCTGTGAAAAGCATAAGAAGTATTATCTTTTTAGTCATTTTATTTAATACACCATTACTTTTTGCACAAACACCACCGGCTTCGGCGATTGCCAGTAGCCATCCGTTAGCCACCAAAGCGGGCATGGAAATTTTAAAACAAGGAGGCAATGCCTTTGATGCTGCCGTCACGGTCGGTGCAGTGTTAGCCGTAGTTGAGCCTTATCAAAGTGGTTTAGGTGGCGGGGGTTTTTGGCTGCTTCATCAAGCAAAGGGACAATTTGCAGACGAAATCGTGATCGATGCACGCGAACGCGCCCCACAAGCCGCAAAGGCGAATATGTTTATCGACAAAAATGGCAAAGCGAATACCCAATTAGCGCAAATTGGCCCATTGGCAGCTGCGATCCCAGGTGAAGTGGCAGGATTGGTTTATTTAGCAGAACATTATGGCCGTTTGCCGTTAGCGACCACGTTAGCACCCGCAATTTCTTTAGCCGAAAATGGATTTTTACTGGATGCACCCTTTGTAAAAATGGTGGCTGAACATCAAAAAGAATTTACCCAATTTCCCAGCACCACCGAAATTTTTCTTAACAATGGCCAACTTCCTAAAGCAAAAACATTATTTAAGCAGCCTGAACTGGCCAACGTTTTAAAAGCCATTGCTAAAGAAGGTCGGCGTGGTTTTTACGAAGGGCAAGTGGCAAAAGCATTGGTCGATGGCGTCAAGGAAAAAGGCGGCATTTGGGAACTGGATGATTTAAAAAATTACCAAGTCGAAGTGCATAAACCACTCTATGGCGCTTATCATCATCTTAAATTAACGACGATCCCACTTCCTTCGGCAGGCGGCATTGGTTTAATTGAAGCGCTCAATATTCTTGCCCAATATCAACTGGTGGGCTTATCAGAAGCCGATCGCAAACATCTTATTACTGAAAGTTTGCGTCGTGTTTATTGTGATCGCATGTTGTATTTAGGAGATTTTGAACAAGGTAATGTAGGTAAATTATTAGCCAAAAAACATGCTATTCAGTGGCATAAAAATATTCAAATCGATAAAGCCACTTCGAGTAAATCATTAAATTGTGGTGTGCCTTTTCAAGAAGGGGAGCATACCGCGCATTATTCGATTTTAGATCAAGAAGGCAACAGCGTAGCAGCAACAGTGACCTTAAATCATCATTTTGGCAGTCGTTTTGTTGCACCTAAAACAGGAATATTCTTGAATAATGAAATGGATGATTTTGGTATTCAAGTTGGTGTAGCAAACGGCTATCAATTAGTGGGCCATCAGGCCAATAGTATTGGCCCGGGAAAAAAGCCTTTATCGAGTATGGCGCCGACATTTTTGTATACCTCGGAAGGGATGGGAATTTTAGGAACACCGGGTGGTAGCCGTATTCCTTCGATGACTTTGTTAGCCATTCTTGAAGCAGAGCACGATAAATCGCCCAAAACGTGGGTGAGTGCACCACGCTTTCATCAACAATATTGGCCAGATGTTATTTATTTTGAACCAGATGCTTTTTCTTTACACATCCAACATGCTTTGCAAATTCGCGGCCATAAACTAAAACAAACTGAAAAACCTTATGGCAATATGCAAGCGATTTTTTGGGATAAAGCAGCAAATGAAGTTTATGCTGCTTCAGATCCTAGAGGGCAAGGGTTGGCGCTGGTGGAGAAAATCCCTCTCAAAAGTAAGAAGTAAGTTATAATTTTTATAATAGTGTAAAGAGATAGGATGCTCGATGCTCGATTATATTGCTTTGTGCTTGTTAATTTTTGTAGTGCTAGTCTTATTTTACGGTATCATTGCCCTACATGATATCCCCTATGAAATCGCTAAAAGCCGTCAACATCCCCATCAGGATGCTATCCACATTTCAGGATGGGTGAGTTTATTTACATTGCACGTTATTTGGCCGTTCCTTTGGATTTGGGCAACTTTATACCGCCCCGATAGAGGGTGGGGATTTGTGAGCCAATCCGAAGAAAAAGCGATGATGTCTAAATTAGAAGGTCTTATTGAACAACAGCGAAATAAAATAGAAAAAATCGAAACGGAAAGTACAGCAAAAACAACTTCCTTATTAGCAGAAATGAATAAAGTAAAAATAGAGCTTGCTGTGATCACAGCAAAAGTAAATAAGGAAACGCCCTAATGGATTTGCTGCTGATCTTAACTTATTCTGCGTTCTGCATATTTATATTTAAATTATTTCGGATCCCTGTCAATAAATGGACCGTACCGACGGCCATTTTAGGGGGAATCTTTCTGATGGGTGCGTTACTTTTTGGGATGAATTATAATCATCCGTATTCAGAGATGAGTAGACAATATTTTGTCACAACCCCGATTATTCCTAATGTGAGCGGCCAGGTTATCAAGGTGCCAGTCGCTAGCAATGCTGCGTTGACAGCGAATGATGTCTTATTTGAAATTGATCCGGTCCCTTTTAAAAATAAACGGGACTCGCTTCGTGCACAATTCACCTTGGCAGAAAGTGATTTGGTTAGGACTAAAGAGCTTGTCGCTAGAAAAGCGGTGCCCTTGCGTGAATTAGAAGTGAATCAGGCTCGTGTGGATCAACTAAGAGCAGATTTAGCTTCAGCAGTATATGATTTAGAGCAAACAACAGTACGTGCTCCTTCTAATGGTTTTGTGACTCAAGTAATTGTTCGGCCAGGAATGCGAGCAGTTCCTATTCCACTTCGGCCTTTGATGGTGTTTATACCACAAGAATCTTATTATCTTGTTGGTTGGTTTAGGCAGAATAGTTTATTGCGTTTAAAGCCAGGGGATCCAGCCGAAATGATTTTCGACGGCATTCCAGGCAAAATATTTTCTGGAAAGGTAAAAGAAGTGTTACCTGCATTGGCAGAAGGTCAAGTGTTACCTTCCGGTGAGCTGATTGATTCGCGCAATGCGTCTTACCCAGGTCGTATACCGGTGATCATTGAAATTCTTGATCCGAATTATGAGCATTATATCAATACGGTACCTGGCGGGGCTTATGGTCAATGTGCTATTTACACCAAACACGCAAGACATTTAGCTATTATCAGGAAAATATTACTGAGGATGGCTGCGTGGATGAACTATGTTTTCCCTCTTCATTAGTTCAGAATACGCATTTCGACTTAGAAATTAGGGGATCTGATCCGTTATTACGTGCTGAGCTTTCCCCACGAATTTCATTTAATATTTAGTATTTAGTATTTATATTTATTCTTTTGGTCCCATCATTGCGAGCCGCATCGCTCGATCGATGCTGCTGCGTGGCAATCCATTTAGGATTTTTTTTCGTTTTCTAATGCTTTTTGGGTAATATCGGAATATAACTGAAGCCCTTTTGAAACAATGCTTTGATATTCAGGAAATTTATCAGAATATTTCAAAATATATTGGGCGTCTTTAAAAACAGTTTCTAAGAACATCAGATCGGAGTCGTTTAATTTTTCACCGGCAAATACTTTATCTTTTAACTCTAAGGCTCTAGGTAAGCGTTGCTCATTAAATCGCTTAAGAAGTGCGGTAATCACAATGGTTTCTTCTGGGGTTTTATCCATTTTATTTCTCACAATTTCCATGACTTTTGACATAACTTTATTATAGTGTACGGAAGTGTTGGCGAAAGAGTCTGTCTCCTCGGGATCCCGCGTCAACTGAGAACCTGTCTCCCCGGGAACCCGCACTAACTGCGAGACTGTCTCCGCGGAATTTAGCGATCGAGCCTGTCTCCCCGGGATCCGCATCAACTGCGAGAATGTCTCCGCGGAATTTAGCGATCGAGCCTGTCTCCCCGGGATCCGCATCAACTGCGAGACTGTCTCCGCGGAATTTAGCGATCGAGCCTGTCTCCCCGGGATCCGCATCAACTGCGAGCCTGTCTCCCCGGAATTTAGCGACACTTAGCGAGTTTACGAGCGTTAGTGTCGCTTAATATCCGGGGTCCAGACTTTGTGTTTAGCGGATCTTGACAGTGTTAACTGTAATACATCATGCTGCTGTTGCCTCGCCGAAAAAGGAAAACATCAAAAATACTTCTTAAAAAGAATTACACTTTGTTTGCATATTGGCAAATATTTTTTATGAATGAATATTACGTTTATCTCTTAACAAATAAAAGAAACGGGACTTTATATACTGGGTCAACTTCAGATTTAGTGAAACGCGTTTGGGAACATAAGAATAAAGTCATCGAAGGATTTACGGCACAATATGAGGTCGCTCGATTGGTTTATTACGAAATATGTGATGATATCAATTCAGCGATCGAGCGAGAAAATCAAATTAAGCGCTGGCGTCGAAAGTGGAAATTAGAATTAATCGAAAAACAAAATCCTCACTGGGTTGATTTGTATCAAGAAATTACATCTTGATTTTATATAATTTTATTTTCTTTCTGGGCCCCTGGTAGTGAAAGATATCAGATTAAAATACTGCTCTGAATCTTATTCAGTTGCTGATTTTGCGAAGAATATACATGACGAAGTAGAAAGAACAACGCATTCAGAAGGAAAAAACACAACCAGCGGCGATCAATCTGCTTCTTTACAATATATTCGGGGTGGTTACGAGGTGGGAGGCGATCGCGGAATACCCGGTAAAATACTTAGCTTACTTGGGTTAAGAAATCCAATGTCGATCAAACAAACAAGGATCAATCTGAATCAAAGAGCTCGGGCCTATCCCACGAGAATGGCTTTAAAGTGCTTGCAGATGAGCTAGAAAGGAGTGGGGATAGCAAAGGGGCTAGTCTTGCGCGCGAAACAGACGCAGCCTTTCAGGAGGCTTATTCGTCTTCGACTTCATGGCAGCGATCTGTAGGTGAATCACGCGCATGGAGTGAGGTTGCTTCCTAACAAAGTAAATCGTCCTCGAGTGCTAGCTACAACTGGGATCAAGTACTTGTTTCAAGGGTCGCTAAAATGGCTGCTCCAGGTGGAAGGGGGCTGATGGGAGAACTTCAAGCAGCCCAGGTGCTCAATAATCCTCAACTTGCTAGAGAGTATGTGCCTAAAGCCGTGTCTGAGATGCTTCAAGAGCAGGTGGCTAAAGTACAAACTATTATTTCGAGCAAGAAAAGGAGGGAGTTAAGCAAGTCCATTTTTCTCGAAAATCAGATTTAAAATCCAGGTTTGATAAAAATAATGCTGATTTTGAAGGTAAGTTTAAAGAGACGGTTGAATCAATTTCTTGATGTTTCAATGTTTGGTGGGCGCAATAACGTGAAAGGATTGATTTGATTCAATTTAATGGATCACGCTTAATAGTTTTTTTATCTGATCATCCGTTGCTAAATCAATAGCTTTATTGCCCATCTTATCTTTTAGTTTTAGATCTGCTCCTCTTTTGAGAAGATATTTGACGGCTTCGATTTGATTTTGTTCTGCTGCTGTCATTAATGCAGTGCGTCCAAGGACGATGTCTTGATAATTAATTTTTGCACCATTCGATAATAAAATATCAATACATTCTGTCAACCCATAGATAGATGCCGTTTTTAAGGCCGTATGACCTTGGAGATCAACATGGTTGATATCAACTTTTTTGATGAGCAATTTAATTAGTTCAATATAGCCAAGCGTGATTGCCAGTGTTAATGCAGAGTTCGTACCATCATCAGAGAAGGAGATGTGGTTTAAATCTGTATCATTTGTTAACATTATATCAACAATATTAACATTCCCGCTCAATATGGCGTAAAAAATCGCGAGTCTTCCTCGCTTTTCCCGCAGGCATAAATTTGGATTTTGCTGCATAAGGCATTTTACGATATCTTCATGATTTTCTTGGATTGCCCATCTTAGCGCTGTATAGCCGTCTTTGCTCATTGTATTAATATTAGCGCCCATTGCTACAAGCTGAACAACCATATCAGTCAATCCTGCTGCGGCCGCTAGCATTAAAGCAGTAGTTCCTTTTTGATTTTTATAATGGCTGATGTCTTTTGTTTTATTGAAAAGTTCCATTGCGATATCACGATGCTCTTTTAGTATTGCTACCATAAAAGCATTGTTGCCTAAATCATTACAAATATTAGTGTTAGCGTTGTGTTTGATTAATAATTTAGCAATTTCGATATGCCCCAAATATGCCGCATTAGTTAGAGCAGTGTCCCCAAGGTTGTCACGATGATTTATATTAGCACCATGATCTAATAATAGTTTTACAAGAGAAGTATTATTTTTTTCTACTGCAATGATTAATAATGTCTGGCTCAGCGCATTTATACTATTACAGTCAGCCCCCTTGTTCAAAAAGGTTTGCACTACTTCAGCAGTATAATTGTTTTCAACAAGCCATGTTACGAGTATATTTAAATTAGCAGGGCTATTTTCTGTTTGAACTTTATTCAATATTAACGCTATTATATTATTTTTCTGTTTTTTGCTTAGTTTATTCAAAGCATATATTAACACATCATTAATGATAATTGTGATATCCCTTTCTAATAGAAGACTTATCTTGTCCTCTTCGCAATCGCTTAAGATACTATTCAGAATTGAAATTCCCATGCTTTTGTCATCATTTAAACTAACCCCAATCTCTAATAATTTTTCAAGAATTATTTTATTTTTTATTTCAATGGCATGCTTCAATAGAAAAATGATTCTTTTTTCAAATTTAATATGGTTTCCTTGTTGTTTTCAATTAGGGCTAAAGCTTGTTTGGTATCATCATTAGAAATAGCCATATAAATTTGAAAGGTTTCTTTGCTAATGCTATCTTTTGCCTGTTGAATTAGAGAGGTTTTATTTATTTCTACAGGCATAATGGGGGCTGATTTTGAAGGTAATCCTAATTTTAATTTTTCCGAACGAATATAATTAGAACGAAATATTTTATTTAATTCAGCGCTTGTTAAGCTTGAGAAAAAATTAATCGCCTCTTCACGGCTTAATCTTAGGTGATCTTCTTTTAACATTTTTTCAATTAAGTCTTCAAAAAAAGCATCTTTAAGAGCTTTTATCTTTTTGTAATAATTTAAACCGGTGGTTTTTCAGAACGTTGTTTGTGAAATGTTGGCTCTCTAACAGTGCGGACTATTTGTAAACATAAGTCAGTTTTTGCTGGGTCATCCTTGGAAAAAAGGGAAATTAATTGAGGCTTAGTTAAGGATAATAAATAATCAATTGCATCTTCTCGAGTCGTTGTTATCCCGCCTTCACCAACGTATTCAATAAAATTTTCGATTCGGCTTTCAAAACAGGCATCTTTGGCAGATTTTAATTTATTGCCATCCTTTAGGCTGATCTTCGAAGATTGGGGCTTATGATATTTTTTCGACATTATGGACCTCTTTGTAAAACGGGGGTGTTTAGAACGCCAAAGTCATGTCGAATGTCTCGTGTAAATTTTGGCTTTGTAGCCTGTTTGTTTTTTATTCATGGGATTTTCATATGTTTAATTTAAACTGCCTTGGCATAAATTATAACATATTCTAACCCGTGCATCGTAAATGGAATTTCATTAAAAACAATATTCAATACTTGACCTATTATCAAACATTCGATTTTTATCTAAAATAATCGTGATTTAGAACGAAGTGTTGTTCTTTGGCTAGTCCTTAATGTTAATAGATTATTGACCTATTAACAATCATTAAATAC
>JBIOEB010000033.1:0-19906 GCA_044445585.1 Candidatus Berkiellales bacterium | reverse complement strand
GAGCGTTAGTGTCGCTTAATATCCGGGGTCCAGAAATAATAAAATCATGATACAATTTATTCATATAAATCAATCCAATGAAAGTCTGGATCCCGGATATCAAGTCACGCTAAGCTCACAAGTACGCTAAGCGTGACTAAATTCCGGGAAGACAGAACTGACATTTTTGAGTGTCGCTAAACTTGTCCCGCACTTAATGCGGGATCCCGGGAAGACAGATCTGCAAATTATCCAACATTATCTGACTGCTTCTAATGACTTTTCACATCCGCCAGCTCTTCGTCGTCTTCTAATGACTTTTCACATCCGCGGGCTCTTCGTCGTCAAATTCCGCTTCATCAAGATCGTCTTCGTCATCCATGTCATCCTCGTCGTCTTCATCTTCTTCTTCGAGAATGGCAATATGATAAATGCCAACATTTTCACCAATTTGGTAAACCACATCGCCAAAACCAAATTCAGAGAGAATGGTCTGTTGGTTATCTTTGTCTTTGAGAACCAGATCCACCGCACCTTCGAGCTCTTCTTCTTCGCTTGTGATGCGATCAATGATTTCTTCTAAAATAACCACTTGATCTTCTTCTGACAAACTTTCTAATTCTTCCATTGCTTGAGGATGAAATTTAACATCGATCCCCAATTCATTTTTAAGTTCGTTAAAATCGATCAGCTCTTCACCGTCTTCGATACGGGCGAGTCCTTCGATCGCGCTTTCTAAGGAATGCGTTTGAAGAAAATGGCTAAGGGCAAGTTGTACGCATTCTGCAGGGCTAACTTTCAGTTGCAGAGCCACCTCGCTTACTTCAGAGTAAACTTCGTCAGGAATTTCAATGTTTATGGTTGCCATTGTTTTTGCTCCGCAAGGCCAAGGTTGAAAAGATCCACTTTGCTAAAACCCCAAAGTTTGCAATTATTTACCAAAATCCAAGGAATTTCCACCACAATAGACCAACGGTTGACCAAATTGCGATATTAATCAAGCTGCTTAAAAGGCCGATCTTCCACCAATCCTTAATGTCAACGTATCCAATACCGTATAACAAAGGTGCTGGAGCAAGACTATAATGAGTCAAGCCGCCGAATAAATTACTAAAAAATATTAAAACAAAGGTTGCCAGCATCGGAGGCGTTCCAAGAATTAACGAAAGCCCTAAGAATGCGGGAAACATTGAAGTCACATGCGCGGTTGAGCTGGCAAAAAAGTAATGAGAATAAAAATAGATGAGCGCAAGAATGGGGAAGGCTATGTGCCAATGCAAATTCACAAAGTGACTTTGCACACCAGCAGTAAACCAATCTAAAACACCCATATCCTTAAGCTGACTTGCCAACATGATCAACACACAAAACCAGATAAAGGTTTCCCACGCTTCGTCAATTTTGACTAAGGATTTCCATTCCAAAACACCGGTCAGCAAAAGAATGCATAGCCCAACCATTGCTGCAACCACCGTTGCGATGCCTAATTGTTTGCCAAATACCCACAAGATCAACAGTACAATTACCGATCCCGTCATCACCCATTCTTGTGCTTTCATTTTGCCTAGGGCTTTTAATTGCTCACGCGCAGATTCTTGTGCATTAGGTGTTTCTTTGATTTCGGGTGGATAAATTTTATAAATAAACCAAGGAATGATAATTAAGCTTAAAATTCCAGGCACAATGCCCGCCAAGGCCCAATTTGCCCAGCTTACTTCAATATCGGCTTTCAGTGCCAAACTGGCTAAGAGCGGATTCGCGGCCATCGCGGTCATAAACATCGTTGAGGTGATCACGGTGACTTGAAAAGCGGTGACAATTAAAAACGCACCAATTTTTCGTGATGAATCACTGTTAGGAAAACTTTTATAAGCGTTAGCAATCCCTTGTAAGATAGGGTAGACAATACCGGCCGAACGCCCAGTCACACTTGGGATCGCTGGTGCTAATATGAGATCAGTCACCATCAAGCCGTAACTTAAACCTAAGGTTTTTTTGCCAAGCAATGACGTGAAAAAATAAGCGATCCGTTTGCCCAAACCTGTGACATTAAAACCTTTTGCGATAAAGAGCGCAAAAACCACTAACCAGACCACTTCGCTGCTAAAGCCATTAAAGGCTTTTTCCATGGTAATAATGTGCGTTAACACGGCAATCAACATGGAAATGATGGCTACCGCTCCCATGGGCATGGGTTTAATAATCAAGGCAAGAATGGTAGTGACAAATAACACTAACAAATGCCACCCTTGGACGGAAAGTCCAGCAGGCACGGGGCAATACCAACCCGCTAATCCTACTAAAACGCAAACGAAAAGGGGGATGAATTTAAGAGTACGCTCATATTTATGTTCATGGGCTGTTGCTGTTTGAGTCATACTGAAACTCCTGCGTTTACGCTATACAGAGATGGCCCCTGTGTCGCTCCAAAGCTAACTTTTATCTCGCACGTTATGATACAGTACTCTCCAACTAAATACACTCATTATTGAGGAAGCAATGTCCATCTTGGAAAATGAAATTCAGCGTCGACGCACCTTTGCAATCATTTCGCATCCCGATGCTGGCAAAACCACCTTAACCGAAAAATTGCTTCTGTTTGGAGGCGCCATAAAGTTAGCAGGCACAGTTAAAGGGCGTAAAGCTTCTCGTCACGCCACATCGGATTGGATGGCGTTAGAGCAGCAAAGAGGGATCTCGGTCACTACCTCGGTAATGCAATTTCCGGTTCGAGATCACATCATTAATTTGTTGGATACACCCGGCCATGAAGACTTTTCGGAAGATACCTATCGCACTTTAACCGCAGTGGATGCCGCCTTAATGGTGATTGACGCCGTAAAAGGTGTTGAAGCGCGCACGATTAAACTCATGGAAATTTGCCGTTTACGCGATACACCCATTTTGACTTTTATTAATAAATTAGATCGCGACAGTCGTGATCCCATCGAATTGTTAGACGAAATCGAACGGATTTTAAATATTCGTTGCGCGCCAATGACGTGGCCCATTGGCATGGGAAAACATTTTAAAGGGGTGTATCATTTACTAAACGATTGTGTTTATCTCTTTGAACCTGGCAAAGGCGAGATCATTCAACAACCCACCGTGATAAAGGGGATCACCAACCCCGAATTAGATCAAAAATGTGGTATTTATATTCAAGAATTTCGTGAACAACTGGAATTGATCCAAGGCGCAAGTCATCCTTTTGATTTTTCAGCATTTCTGGCGGGGAAATTAACGCCGGTCTATTTTGGATCGGCCTTAAATAATTTTGGTGTGAATGAAATTTTAAATGCGCTAGTCGATTATGCACCGCCACCGCAAGGGCGTACCACTGAAAATCGCGAAGTTAAACCGAACGAAGAAAAATTTAGTGGCTTTGTGTTTAAGATCCAAGCCAATATGGATCCTTTACATCGTGATCGCATTGCATTTTTGCGCGTATGCTCGGGGAGCTACCAAAAAGGAATGAAAATGCATCATGTGCGTCTGGGCAAAAGTGTGCAGATCTCAAATGCTTTGACCTTTATGGCAGGGGAACGTGATCATATCGACGAAGCTTGGCCGGGTGACATTATTGGTTTGCATAATTATGGCACCATTCAAATTGGCGACGCTTTTACGCAAGGTGAAAATTTAAAATTTATCGGCATTCCCAATTTTGCGCCGGAAATATTCAAAGCAGTGCGTCCGCGCGATCCGTTAAAAATGAAGGCGTTGCAAAAAGGGCTTACGCAACTTTCGGAAGAAGGGGCAACCCAGCTTTTTAGACCGCTTGATTCTAATATCTTGATTATGGGGGCGGTGGGATCATTACAATTTGACGTGGTAGCGCATCGACTACAATATGAATATAACGTCGAGTGTATTTATGATACCGTCAAAATTGTGACGGCAAGATGGGTCTACGGTAAAGATCACAAAAAAATGTCTGAATTTAAAACAAAATTAGCAGCTTATTTGGCCTTAGATAGCGCAGAGCATTTGACTTATCTCGCACCTAATATGGTGAATTTATCGATGACCATGGAGCGCTGGCCCGATTTTGAATTTAAACAAACACGTGAACATCAATAAGGGACGACATGATGAACCATAAAATGACCATAGCAGGCCTTTCACTGGTATTAGGATTCGCCTATATTCCATTTGCTGGTGCGGCTAAAAATGAGGCTGAAACTCCCCTTGGGAAAGTTGAAAAACGCGTCACCACCCTGGAAAATGAAGTCGAAAAAATTGAAGATTTAGGGGGATTTAAAGATAAATCGTTAGAGCAATCTAACATGTCTTCGGATGAAATTCAAAAATTAGCAACCGATAACTTGCTTAAAATTTATTCCTATAATTTTTTAAATTATGAACAAGTACTCAAAAATATTCGATCGCTTTTTACCCAAGATGGTTACGATTCTTATATGAAAGCGCTCGATGAATCAAAAAATCTTGATATCATCAAAAGTGATAAATTAAAGGTAAGCTCAGTTTTAGGGGGCGAAACTAGCGTTTTAAAAGAAGGTGTGGTGGGTGGCATTTATACTTGGGAAGTGCAAGTTCCTTTATTGGTTTCTTATAAAAGTCCAACTAAAAAAACCGAGCAACAAATGAATGTGGTGGTTGAAATGGTGCGCGAGCATCTCGATAAAGCGCCAAAAGGCGTGTTGATCCATGCTATCACGGCAACGATAGGGGAAGCTCAAAAAGCGGCCGCACCTGCTCCAGAGAAAGCAGAAAAGACCGAAGAAAAAGCAGAAAAACCAGGGAAAGCAGAAAAGACCGAAGAAAAATCAGAGAAATCAGTAAAACCAGAAAAAACAGAGAAACAAGAAACGAAATTACCGCCAGCACCTTCCAGTGCCCCCAGTCAACCTGCAGCTAATAAATAGTAAACAAATTATTAAATGCCTCAGAAATCAATCGTAGGGTGTGCACGCTCCGCTTTGCACCCTACGAAAGCTAGGTGACAGAAGTGCACCCCCCAAAGCTTACGTTTTATTTGTTTCCAGAATTCTCTCTAAAGAGATAAGAGGATTTGCCTTTAAGCTTACCTACGAGATTGGCAACAGCAATTTTAGGATGAACAGCAAGCATTAGATGCACATGATCATCTTCTCCCCAGAACTCTAAAAGCTCGCAAATTGTTTTATGAAAGCGTGTAATGTTATCATTACTTCACATTAATTTCGAGTTGTATGACAGGGAAAATCACTGATGCTTTTGGGTATTCGATTAAAGGCAAATCCTACTGCAATGCAGAAACTGATATTGAGTCAGTGGATGGGGTGTGCTCGATATATCTGGAATGCCAAATGCGACGAAGAAAGTTACTATGCGACGTTTGCACGCAAGTATTACCCAATTGGGACCTATGCACCGATTGATCAAACGACAGCGCAGTTTAAAGACAAAGCACTATCACCTTGGCTGTATCAATGCCCTAGCCAAATTATTCGCAATAGCGCGGTGAATTGGTATCAATCCTTTCAGAAGTTCATGAAAGGTCAATGTGGAAAGCCCAAACGCAAACCTAAGACGGATAAAGGCAGCATACATCTGACGCGAGAATTATTTAGCTTTAAGGTGTGTGAAGATGGGGTGACCCGATTATTTGTTGGCTCAAAGAGTAACAATATTGGTTACTTATCGTTTAAAACACATCGAAAATTTCAGTTGCCAAATTCTATTTATATTCGAAAGGAATGTGGCCAGTATTATGTCTCGTTTTGCTATGAGGCGAGTAATGACGAAGTAATAACCACAGATAAAGCGCATCTTGACCACCTTAAGAAGGCCTCAACCGAATTTTTAAAAGCACATGTAGTGGGTATAGACAGAGGGGTTGTTATTCCTGTTCAGGCTGGGGATCTAAGTTTTGATTTTTCAGATGATCAAAAGAAGAAAAAAGAAAAAACAGAGCACTATATAAAGCGCCTGCAACGAAAGTTAGCGCGCCAGAAAAAAGGTTCGAACCGTCGTCACAGAGCCAAGCATCGTCTGGCAAGACATCATCGTAAGATGAGAAATATCCGCAAGGACTTTTCACATAAAACCAGTCGAGCTATCGTTAATAGCCAAGCCAAGGTCATTATTTTCGAAGATTTAAAAACAGCGAATATGACCAAGCAGCCCAAGGCTAAGCAAGACGCAGCGGGTCGATATATCCCCAATCAAGCATCAGCAAAAGCTGGGCTCAACAAAGCCATTCTCGACAAAAGGTGGCATCAGTTAGAAGTTTTTACTAAATACAAAGCGGAAAAAGCAGGTAAAGCAGTCTTTAAAATACCTGCGCCCTATACGAGTCAAGAGTGTGCCAGCTGTGGTCACACTCATCCGGATAATCGCAAAGCACAGGCTTTATTCATTTGCGGTTATTGTGGCAACGTTGATAACGCTGACAGAAATGCGAGCCTCGTGATTAAAAAAAGGGCTATTAGGTTAATACAAGACTCTGGAGCGGAGTTGTCGGATAGAGGTGTCCTCACCTTATCTGATACAGGACGTGGAGCATCGTGTAAGTCTGGCAAGCCTAATCGCAAACCAGCATCAAGCGTTGAGACGTCAAAAAAGAACAGAACCGCAACTACTCACGTAGCTGCGTAATATGGGAAGCTCGACAGCTTTAGCTGCGAGTAGTTCACACATCCACATCGTGTTGCACCCTATAGATTTAAAGAAGGTTATCATCTTAAATCATTTTATTTGAAAGTCAAAAAATATGAATTAATAACGTAGAGTGTACTGCCTTTAGCCACGGTGAAAGCGGGGGAAGCGTGCACACCCTACGTTTTAAAAAATCGCTGGGTTTCATTAAAAATCCTTTAAAATTAAAGTGCTTTTATTTTTTCGTAATTTTCGCTTATTTTTTCTTGCGCAAGCTTAGCCGCTTGTAGCCTTTCGCGATCTTTTTCTACCACGGCTTTTGGGGCTTTTTGAATGTAATCTTTATTATTTAATTTTTGCTCGCAAATTAAGATATCCTTTTCCAGTTTTTCCATTTCTTTCGTTAAGCGTTTTAATTCTGCTTCTTTATTAATCAAACCAGAAAGGGGAATTTTTATTTCAAGATCTTCAACTAATGCAGTGGCACATTCGCTGGTTGGCTCTGCCCATTCCAGGTTTTCCAATTTTGCTAAGGCCATTAGGGTAGGAGTTGAAGCTTTAATTGCAGCTTGTAATTCTTTGCTGCCACCCTGACAAAACACAGGCAACAATTCTCCCGGGTTAACATTCATTTCGCCGCGAATATTGCGCACGCCCATCACAAAGGCTTGGATCCACGCAATGGTTTGTTCTGCTTTGGGATCTTCTTTGCTCGCATCGACTAGAGGATACGGTTGGATCATAATGGAGCTGGCAGGTAAATTTAATAGCGGCAGTAATTTTTGCCATATTTCTTCCGAAATAAAGGGCATTAACGGGTGAATGGCGCGTAAGAGTTCTTCTAAAATGGCGATAAGGGTGTAACGCGTTCCACGACACAGCGCGGCACTACTTTCGCCCCCAGTGAGAATAGGTTTAGAAAGCTCAAGATACCAATCACAATAGTGACTCCAGACAAAATCATAAAGTGTTTGTGCGACGATGTCAAAACGATACGTTGCAAGATGATCGTGAATGGTTTTTTTGGTTTTTTGCCACAGCGACCAAATCCAGCGATCACTCACGCTGAATTCTCGATCGTTATTCGATTGGCCGATCTCTTTGCCTTCGAGATTCATTAACACATAACGGGACGCATTCCACAATTTATTGCAAAAATTACGGTTGCCTTCGACACGAGCGAGATCAAACCGGATATGTCGACTGGTAGAGGCTAATGCACAAAAAGTAAAACGAAGCGCATCGGTGCCGAAACTTGGGATCCCATCGGGAAATTCTTTACGGGTTTGTTTTTCAATTTGCTTCGCCATCGAAGGTTGCATCAGGCCAAAAATACGTTTTTCGACTAGCGAATCGAGATCAATACCATCAATGAGATCTATCGGATCTAAAATATTCCCTTTAGATTTTGACATTTTTTGCCCATGGGCATCTAAAATAAGGCCATGGATATAAACTTGTTTAAAAGGCACGTCCCCGGTAAATTTAAGCCCCATCATGATCATACGGGCCACCCAAAAAAAGATAATATCAAAACCGGTGACTAAGACATTGGTTGGGTAAAAAGTTTTTAATTCTGGAGTTTGCGTTGGCCACCCTAGGGTTGAAAAAGGCCAAAGTGCCGCTGAAAACCAGGTATCGAGCACATCTGGATCTTGGGTTAATGGTGTTTCTTTATTTAATTTATATTTTGAACGCACTTCTGCTTCGGAATGACCTACATAAACGTTACCCTTGTCATCATACCAAGCAGGGATCTGATGCCCCCACCACAGTTGACGACTAATACACCAATCTTGAATATTATTCATCCACTCAAAATAAGTTTTGCTCCAATTTTCGGGTACAAATTCTATTTTACCGCTTTTAACGGCTGCTATTGCCGCTTTCGCAAGTGGTTGTGTATTCACAAACCATTGATCGGTTAGTAGCGGCTCAACAATTTCACTAGAGCGATCGCCGCGTGGTACTTTCAAGCGATGAGGTTCAATTTTTTCGATTAAAGAGGCCGCTTCGAGATCTTTAACGATTTGTTTTCGGGCATCAAAACGATCGAGCCCTTGATATTTTTTAGGGACATTATTGTTTAAAATCGCCTCGAGCGTAAAAATATTGATCATCGGTAAGTGATGTCTTTTAGCGACTTCGTGATCGTTAAAGTCATGCGCGGGGGTAATTTTAACGCACCCGGTACCAAATTCACGATCGACAAAATCATCAGCAATGATGGGAATTTCGCGATCACATAATGGCAATGCAACCATTTTACCAATTAAATGCTCATAGCGCTCATCTTCGGGGTGAACTGCTACGGCCGCATCTCCAAGCATGGTTTCAGGGCGAGTCGTCGCAACCACTAAATATTCTTTTGATCCTACGATGGGATAACGAATGTGCCATAAGAAACCATCTTCTTCTTCTTGGATCACTTCTAGATCAGAAACCGCAGTTTGCAGTTTAGGATCCCAATTGACTAGACGTTTTCCGCGATAAATGAGCCCTTCATCATAAAGCTTAACAAATACTTCTTTAACAGCATGAGAAAGCCCTTCATCCATGGTAAATCGTTCACGTGTCCAATCTACCGATGACCCTAAGCGGCGCATTTGACGACTAATGGTATCGCCGGATTGTTCTTTCCATTCCCACACTTTTTTGACGAAGGCTTCCCGGCCAAGCGATTTTTTGGAAATATTTTGTTTAAGGAGTTGACGTTCCACCACCATTTGGGTAGCGATCCCAGCATGATCGGTACCGCCTTGCCACAAGGTTTCATTGCCCATCATGCGGTGATAACGGATCAACGCGTCCATCAGGCTATCTTGAAAAGCATGTCCCATATGTAAGGTGCCGGTGACATTAGGAGGGGGGAGCATAATGCAATAGCTAACGCGGGCTTCTTTTGGTTTAAAAAAACCGTTTTCTTCCCAGTGTTGATACCATTTTTTTTCTAATTCATGAGGTTGGTAAATTTTTTCGATAGTCATATTTTATCCGCAACGATTTAATAAATATTGCATCAACATCGGGACTGGTCTTGCAGAAGCGGTTTTTGCACCCGTAAATTGGCATGCGGTGTTAGCAACATCTAAGTGTGCCCAGTGAAATTTGGTGGCAAATTTAGCCAAAAAACAGCCCGCAACAATGGTTCGTGCGCCGATATCGTTAATAGGAACGTTAGTAATGTCTGCGCATTCCGATTTAAGCGCATCATGATATTCATTCCATAATGGTAATTCCCATGCTTTATCGCCGCTTTCAGCGCTGGCTTTTAATAATGCTTGCGTTAATGGTGCGTGATTGCTCATCAAGCCCGAAGCATATGGGCCAAGTGCCAGCATACAAGCGCCGGTTAAAGTGGCAATATCAATCACAACTTCAGGGTGAAAACGTTCACAATAGGTGAGCGCATCGGCAAGGATCAAGCGCCCTTCGGCGTCGGTATTTAAAATTTCAACGGTTAACCCGGCCATGCTTTTAATAATGTCCCCAGGGCGCGTCGCATTAGGGCCTGGCATATTTTCACAAGTTGGGATCACCCCAATTATGTTGAGAGGTAATTTAAGCGTGACGGCAGCTTCTAAAACGCCAAACACGGTTGCAGCACCCGACATGTCATATTTCATGCCAATCATATTGGGCGGAATTTTAATGGTATTCCCGCCGGTATCGAAAGTGATCCCTTTGCCAACCAACACAATGGGCTGGTCTTTTTTAGCGGCTCCGTGATATTCCAGGGTAATAAATTGAGCAGAAGAAGTACTCCCTTGGGTGACGGATAATAACAAACCCATTTTTAAAGCAACCATTTGTTTTTCAGTTAAAACAGTGGTTTTAATTTTGCGATGTTTTTTGGCAAAGGCTTTAGCCTGATTGGCCAAATAGCTTGGCGTGCAAATATTCGCCGGTAAATTGGCTAAGTTTTTAGTTAAATTCATTCCTTTTGCAATCGCAACGGCTTCGTTCATTGACTGCTTTGCTTTGGCAAGTTCGCGATGGGGAACCATTAAAACGATCTGTTCTAATGGGCCTGGTGATGCAATATTTTGGGTTTTAAATTGGGTAAATTGATATAATGCACTGGTAATATGTTGAATGGCTTGACGAATTTTCCAAAAATTATCGCGATCTTTAACCGTAAGATCTTCTAAAAATAGGGCAGCATCGGTGGTGCCGGTTTCATTCAAGGTGGTAATGATTTTAAGGATCATGTCGCGAAAAGCGATGTCGCCAAATTTTTCTTTGGGCCCTAATCCAATCAGCAAAATACGTTTGGTTTGTCCGGCTTGCGGTAATAGTAGCACCTGCCCGAGTTTGCCATTGCAATCGCCTTGTTTAAGATGTTGGCTGATCATGCCTTTGCTGGATTTATCAAGTTGCGCGCCTATGGTGCCTAATTTTTTGGGTTCATAGATCCCAGCGATGAGGCAGCCGGTTTTTAATTGGGTGGGATCTTCGCTTTTAATTGTAAATTCCATTGAATAAACCTATTTCATAAAAAGCTAACGTTATAACTAAAAATAATAAGCAACTTTACCATTTTACGCTATTTTTCTAAAGGCCTATAGAAGATATAATCCGGCTCTCATTAAAAAAGGAAAGTGTTTGTTGAATCTCCTTAACCGCTATCTACTACGAGAAATTTTCAATACTTTCTCCGCCGTTATACTAGTTATATTACTTATCGCGATGAGTAATAAATTAGTGCGCTTATTAGCCAAAGCCGCATCCGGCGACATTGCCCCTGATGTGTTGCTGCAAGTGGTAATTTTTCAGATCCCAGAATTGCTTGCTTTTTTATTGCCGATCGCGCTTTTTATAGCGATTCTATTATGTTTAAGTCATTTTTTTGCTGATAATGAAATTCCCGTCATGTTGGCTTGTGGGGTGACATGGCAGCGCTTATTAATGCTGTGTATGAGTTTGGGTATGGTGGTAATGATCCTATCCGGCCTTTTAACCTGTTATTTTGGGCCCAAAGCAGAGCATCAGATTAAACAATTACTCAGCCTCGATGGCGCAATGCTATTAATGCAAACGATCACGCCTGGGCGCTTTCATTCGATCCAACAAGATAGATTGGTATTTTATGTTACCGATCTCAAATCTGATCGTTCGCAATTAAAGCAAATCTTTATTGCTGATCAACCTAAAGGAAGTTTAAGCGATAAAGCCAACGGCAGTGTGTTAACTGCGCATGCAGGTGAAGTCACAACCGATCCCGGCACCGGTGCAACTTATATTAAATTAATTAACGGTAGTCGCTATTATGGAACACCCGGTGAAAAAAATTATCGCATTTTGCAATTTCAGGAATATCAACGTTTGCTTGAACCTTCACTGCCGGTAAGCCAGCACATTCATCGCACCATGCCGACTAAAATGTTGCTGGATAATCCTACCCCCAAAAATATTGCTGAGTTGCAGTGGCGATTATCTGTGCCTATTTCAGCTTTATTGTTAGCAATCCTGGCGTTACCGTTAAGTCGTGTTTCGGTTCGAGCAGGGCGCTTTGGGCGTTTATTTATTGCGGTGATAGTCTGTGTCATTTATTACAATTTGCTGACCATCAGTAAACGATGGATTGTCGCCGGCGTGTTACCTGCTTATATCGGGCTAAGCTGGGTTCACTTATTGTTATTGACATTTGCACTCTTCTTTTTGGCCAAAACTTCTGGGCGATGGCAGCAATGGCATTATGCGCTCAAACAACGTTGGTTTCCGATCCATGGATAGGATTACCTTATATATTGGTAAAACTATTCTAGTCGCTATTTTATTAGCGATGACATTATTTGTTGGCTTAGAGATCATCTTTTCATTCGTCAACGAAGCGCGACATATTGGAACTGGCCAATATACGCTTTGGCCGGCGATCAGCTTTGTGTTGCTGTTATTACCAAATCATATTGCAGAAATGTTTCCGATGTCTGCTTTAGTTGGCACGATTATGGGGCTAGGATTATTAGCCTCGCGAAGTGAACTCATTGTGATGCGTGCAGCAGGATTAAGTCGGGGTGACATTATTGTTGCCGTATCTAAATTAGCTATTATTTTAATTGTTTTCACCTGGATTTTAAGCGAATGGGTGGCTCCGATCACCGATCGATCGGCAACCAATCAAAAAGCGCTGGCTTTAAGCAGTGGTCAAGCATTAAGAACAGCCCATGGTACTTGGATGCGAGATGGCAATCATTTTATTCATATTCAATCGATCGAGTCTAACGATGCTTTATCTGGGATCACTCGCTATGAATTGAACGATAAAATGGAATTACTTAAAGCCAGTTATGCCAGATCGGCACATTATGTAAACGATCACTGGGTGCTTCGTGATATTAAAGAAACCGTGTTTGAACCCGGAAAAACACAAAGTCATCATATTGCCAAAAGCGATTGGATAAGCAGTATCGATCCTTCTATGGTGAATTTAGTGGCGGTAAAAGATTTAGCGGAATTGTCGTTAGTGGAATTATGGCAAACCATCCGTTATCGGCAAGCCAATGGCTTAAATGCAAAGGACTATCAATTGGAATTTTGGCAAAAAATTTGTCGGCCTTTTGCGACTTTAGTAATGATGTTTTTGGCGATCCCTTTTATTTTTGGGCCGTTGCGTTCAGCGACGATGGGATTAAGAATGCTGGTTGCGGTGCTGGTGGGGTTTGTCTTTTACACGGTGAATCAATTATTTGGGCCTTTAACCTTGGTTTATGCGATCCCGCCCATCGTAGGAGCAGTGTTACCAACGGGTTTATTTTTTATTGTCGGTTTGGTTTTGCTTAAAAGAAGTGAGGGAAATTAGCCTGGTTCCCGCGATCCGATCGTACAAGCTTTGCTTGTCTTTATCGATCAAACACCAGAGTAAACCAATTCCACCGCAACTGAGGGTGATAAAAGCGGTGCAATAGCGATAAAAGGCACGCGACCAAGAAAGTTTTTGCTGATCTGGATCAAGCACTTTTATTTTCCACGCTAACATCCCAATGGTTTGCCCGCGTGTATGCCAGATCCAACTTAAAAATAATCCTGTGGTTAAAAAAAGATAAATTAAAAAATAAATGCGATAGGGTAATAATGAATGCCCTTGATTCAACATCAGTGCAAAGGCAGTCATTAAAAGTAAAAAGGTAACTACGATGAAGCTATCGTAAATAAATGCAGCGCAGCGTTTTAAAATTGGGGCAGATCTATAGGTTAGCATGTGTATCAGTCGTTTAGCTATATTAGATGGTACCGGAGGCGAGAATCGAACTCGCACGATGTCACCATCACCAGATTTTGAGTCTGGCACGTCTACCAGTTCCGCCACTCCGGCCTTTAAGGCTCCGTACTATATCAAATTTGCGTCCCAATAGCGAACAAGGTAAATTGCATTTTAAATCTCGTTATTTGGATATAGCCATAGGTTAACTTTCTGTCACAGGTGTACACAATGAAAAGATCCCTACTCGCATTTGCATTATTGTCTGTTGCAACCATCGCGCAGGCAGCACCTCCCTCTGAAGGCGGCGCGCCAAGTATCATCAGTAATATTTTATTGGTGGTAGGCTTTTTGCTGATATTTTATTTTATGCTTATTCGGCCGCAGCAAAAGCGCTCAAAAGAACATCAAAATTTGGTGTCAAATGTGGCAAAAGATGACGAGGTGATCGTTGGCGGCGGCTTGTTAGGTAAAGTGACTAAAGTGACCGATCAATTTGTGATGGTGGCCATCGCCGAAGGCGTTGAAGTTACCGTCCAAAAACAAGCCATTTCTGCGACCTTTCCCAAAGGAACCATGAGCGACGTCGATAAAGAAAAAGGAAAATAAAAGGGACGCATATGGCAAATCGCTATCTTTCTTGGAAATACCTGCTCTTGATAATGATCGTGTTGGTTGGAATGATCTATTCTGCGCCCAATCTTTTTGGCGAAGATTACGCTGTTCAAGTGTTGCCTGCAACTGGCCATAGTTTAGCGCCAGAATTGGAACCACAAATTAAACAGATCTTAGAGCAAGGACATATTGATTATAAGTCGATGGCCATAGAAGGCAATACGTTATTACTTCGATTTGCCGATAACTCCTTGCAAGTTAAAGCCAAAGATCTGATCAGCGGGAAAATCGGCGAAAATTATATTGTGGCCTTGAATTTAGCCCCTAAAACACCTTCGTGGTTAAGCTTGTTAGGCGCTAAACCGATGAAGCTTGGGCTGGATTTACGTGGTGGCGTGCATTTTTTGATCGAAGTGGATGTCAACACTGCCATTACTCGTCGAATCGATGGCATGATCGGGGATATTCGCAGCGAATTACGCGATGAAAAAATTCGTTATCGTCAAATTTCTAAATTTGATGAAACCGGGATCACGCTCAGCTTTGATGATCATATTACTTTAGATAAGGCTTTCACAACGTTACGCCAAAATCATCCTGAATTTGATATTGCCAACAAAGAAGAAGAGGGCAAAGAGCTCATTATTTGTCAGCTTAAGCCCAGTACCATTCAAGAGATCCGAAATTATACGGTTGAACAAACTATTTCGACATTACAAAATCGGGTCAATGAATTGGGTGTGGCTGAAGCGGTGGTGCAACGGCAGGGGCTAAACCATGTCGTGGTGGAATTACCGGGGATCCAAGACACCGCCCGGGCTAAAGATATTTTAGGCAAAACAGCGACTTTAGAATTTCACTTATATGCCAAAGAAGAAGCGCAAAATGCCCTTGCGGGGCGTGCTGCGCCCCCTGGCACTAAGTGGTATTTTGATCGTGAAAATGAACCCTTTTTGCTGAAAAAACGCGTTATTTTAACCGGAGAATCGATCACCGGAGCATCTGTGGGAACGGATGATCGAACGGGTCGGCCAGCGGTTCATGTCCGAGTGGGTGGTGCAGGGTTATCGTTATTTAAAAAAGCGACACTCGAAAACATCGGCAACATGATGGGCGTGGTTTATATCGAAACCAAAACCGAAAAACAAATGATCAATGGTCAAGAAGTTAAGCAAAATCGATCCACCGAAAGCTTAATTAGCATTGCCACCATTCAAAGTGCGCTAGGAAGTCAATTTCAAATTACGGGCTTGCGCTTAGCCGAAGCGCAAGATTTAGCGTTGTTATTGCGTGCCGGCGCATTACCTGCTGCTATTTCCATTGTCGAAGAGCGCACCGTTGGGCCAAGTTTAGGCCAAGAAAATATTCATTTAGGGGTCATTTCGATTGAAGCAGGCTTAGCATTAGTAGTGATTGCGATGATGCTTTATTACAGCGTTTTCGGCGTGATTGCGAATATTGCGTTATTAATTAATGTCGTATTGTTAGTCGCGATTTTATCGATTATTGGCGCCACATTAACCTTACCTGGCATGGCGGGTATCGTTCTTACCGTGGGCATGGCAGTAGACTCCAACGTGCTGATCTTTGAACGGATCCGAGAAGAATTGCGTCATGGCATGACACCTCAGGCAGCAATTCGCAGTGGCTTTGAGCGCGCTTTAGCGACTATCATTGATGCGAATTTAACCACGTTGATTGTTGGGGTGATTTTATTTAGCGTGGGTACAGGGCCCGTAAAAGGCTTTGCGATCACCTTATGTATTGGGATTTTAACGTCGATGATCACCGCGATCACCTGCACTCGTGCCATGGTGAATATCGTTTATGGTGGCAAAAATGTGAAACGTTTGCGAGTAGGAATTTAAACTATGGAATTTTTTCATCGTCAAACCAATATTGATTTTATGGGGATCCGCAAAATCACCGGCGTGGTGTCGATTTTGGTTTCCATTATTTCAATTGTTTTATTGATCTATAAAGGATTAAATTTTGGTTTAGATTTTACGGGCGGTACGCAATTAGAGTTGCGCTATGGTCAGCCAGTACATTTTGAAGAAGTCCGGGAACACCTTGAAAATGCTGGATTTCATGGCGCAAAAGTCACGCAATTTGGTACGACGCGAGATATTCTAGTTAAAATTCCCAATAAAGAAGGCGTATCGGAGCACAAATTGGGTGTGGAGATCTTGGCAGCGCTTAAAACGCAAAATAACACCGTTGAATTACGCCAGGTTGAATTTGTGGGCTCGGAAGTGGGAGAACATTTAGCCGAGCAGGGGGGCTTAGCTGTTCTTGCAGCTTTGTTCGCAACGCTATTGTATATTGCGATGCGTTTTGAATATCGATTAGGCGTGAGTGCCACGGTGGCACTCTTGCATGATCCTATTTTGATTTTAGGGATTTTTTCGTTATTTCAAATTGAGTTTGATTTAGCGACTTTAGCTGGAGTATTGGCGGTAATTGGTTACTCGTTGAACGATACCATTGTGGTGTTTGATCGCGTGCGCGAGAATTTCCGCAAAGTTCGCAAGGGCACCTCGCTTGAAATCATGAATTCATCGATTAACCAAACCTTATCACGAACCATTATGACGTCTTCGTTGACCTTAATTGTAGTAGTTGCGCTTTACTTTTTTGGAGGCGAATCATTACATGGGTTTTCGTTAGCATTAATTATTGGGATTGTGGTGGGAACGTATTCCTCGATATTTATTGCAGGTGCTTTAGCGCTAATGATGGGGCTAAGTCGATCGGATTTAGCGTCATCGAAAAAAATCATTGATGAAATGCCGTAATGCTCTTTTCGGATTAAGACACTAAAATACAAGCCGCCACATTTCTTTCTTCTGCAGCAAGCACAGTAAACGTATAGCTTGCGGTTTTACTATCCATAAATTCCACGCCAATTCCTTTTTCAAATAGTGGCCGTAATAATTCTTCAGGGGGGATAATTAATTTACTGCCAGTTCCTAACAAAAATATTTGAGGTAAATCCTCAAATAGTGATGAAAAATCGTTTACGGTAAGTTCGCTTAACTGCCTGGGCGTGATCGTTGCTAGCGAATGTGGGCGGATAATCACGCTTTGATCATAGGCTTGCTGGTTGATCCAAATCTTGCCGGGTTCGTACCGATTAATTTGATAAGTGGCCGTTGTTTCGTCTTGTTGTATTATCATCGTTCATTCTCGCTAAAAACAGCTCTGCGGTCGTTTGTGTTCACATCATAGCAATATTAGGTGTTTTTGATAATTCTCGTGTATCAGATTAGTTCATGTTTGCACCTTATTGTGCTTGTTATACAACCAAGCTCAGCTAATTGTAATACGAATATTCGTGCACTTGCACAAAATGGATTTACCAATAATTTGTTTAAAATCAAAAGATTATGGTATGGCTGTTGTACAGTTTAACTTATAATGCATTTATTTTAATTTAAAATAGTTGCATTAATATCATTAACTCAACGTGTTTGGATCACTATTCAGTCGGCTGATGAAGTAGATGTCGACGGGAAACTCCATCTAGCCGTTTTTAAAAACGATATCCCTGAAATAGAAAGATTAATTTCGGCTGGTGAGAGCGCCAATTCATTGAACGATATCCCTGAAATAGAAAGATTAATTTCGGCTGGTGAGAGCGCCAATGCATTGTGGGGTTCTAGTCTATGTTAAGAGGAAGAGCCCTATTTGTTAATAGTAACGGTTAAGGATAGAGAGAACCAAGAAGTACATATACTCTCAGATTCGTATTTGGCTCCCCGAGGGGGAGGAATTTCAAACTTTTCGGGTTGAGATCTTTGAAGCGGTTAAAAACTGGCCAAAACTCTTGCCAGAACTTTCCTTATAAGTCCTGAAGGTTATGGTAAATAGGGAACTCCTTTTATCGGTTAGAAGTTGCCAGTTATCAATTTTACTTGATGCATACTAAGGGTGGGTGTAAGCTACTGTATTTTATTAGATAAATTAAATTATGAAATTTCCACCTTTACCTCAACATCATCCTGTTCGATCAGAACAAATCAATAAATTAACTGATTCCATTTTTGATGTGGTTATTATTGGTGGGGGTATAAATGGAACCTGCTTATATCATCACTTAAAACAAAAAGGTTATAGAACCGCAATTATAGACAAAAATGATTTTGCCTCAGGAACAACACAAAATTCAGGTATGATGATTTGGGGCGGGTTGCTTTATTTGCAGAATTTTGATCTAAGGGCAGTATATCA
This sequence comes from Candidatus Berkiellales bacterium, assembly GCA_044445585.1. Lineage (GTDB taxonomy): Bacteria > Pseudomonadota > Gammaproteobacteria > Berkiellales > Berkiellaceae > Berkiella. The sequence goes on along the minus strand of JBIOEB010000033.1, from coordinate 1,275 downwards.
ATTTTCAAAGGCTCGTGATCAGCTTATAAAACAATTTCCCGAGCAAATTATCCCAAGAAAATTTCATTTTATTCGATCTAAAAGTAGCTCTAGAAATAAATTTCTTGATTATCTCGGTTTAAATTTATATTGGATGTTCAGTCAATTTGAAAGGCAACGTCCACAAATTGCAACACTAGAAAATAATCAGGAAATGATATCTTTTGAGGAAGGTCAGCTCTTACAGTCAGATGCTCATTTCGCATTAACCTGGTTAAATCTGCTTCCTCAAAATGAAAATTTGTGCATGAACTATTTTGAGATAAGATGCGGTAAATATAATAGTCATGACAAGCTATGGTATTTAGAAGGTCTTGATAAATTATATAATAATGAGCACAGGATCAGAGCAAAATGGATAATCAATGCTAGTGGTATCTGGGTAGATCAAGTAAATGATCAGTTTGATATTTCAACACCGTACAAACACATATTTAGCAAAGGGGTATACTTAAATTTAAAAAATGATTGTAATGATGACAAAGCTTATATTTATGAAATGGGGCAACATCAAGACGTATTAACTTACGTCCCATGGGGACCTGTAGCATTATGGGGTCCTACTGAAACAATGAGCGACTCAATTGAAAATGACTTTATTGCTAATCAACAAGACATTTCGTTTCTACTTGAAAAAGGACGAGAACTACCCAATAAGCTTATCACTCAAGATAAAATTGTTTCTACTCGTTGCGGTATTAGACCTTTAGTCATCAAAAAAAATGAAAATGTCGATAATGTATATTCTTTGAAAATTTCACGTATGCATCGTATATATGTTGACTCCACGCTTCCCTGGATTAGTATATATGGAGGCAAACTCAGCGGTTGCACCATCGTTTCTCAACAAACTGTCAAAACTCTTATTAAAAGTTTAAAACCTTCTTTAAACCCTTTTGCTAATCCGTTTACTAATACATTCGAACAAACACAAGAAGTGAAAATTCCAGAATTCAAATTTTCCATTCCAGATGTAAAATGGTGCATGGAAAATCAATTTTGCTTCACACTTGATGACTATTTGCGTCGAAGAACTAATATATCTCAGTGGATTGAAAACAATGGATTTGGTCTAGACAATCAATTTATAGATTTCATGAAAAGAACCTGTTTAAAACTTTGTTTAGACAACGCCACACTGAGTCAACAACATTTTGAATTTTATCAGGCATCATTTAATAAATAGGTAAATTTTATGACCCCAACGGATAGTTCGCTAAGCAGCAGCTCGTACAG
>JBIOEB010000032.1:0-19949 GCA_044445585.1 Candidatus Berkiellales bacterium | reverse complement strand
TAATCTAGTCGCCGCAGTTCGATTTGCTACTTCCCATAATATTCCAGCTTCTTTAATTGTTATTTTATGATTTTGATGCAAATATTCTACCATCTTTTTTTGCCATTCTTCTTCTAAGATCATACTATAAGGTTCATGAAAAATAGTCACTTTAAAAAAACGATCACATTCTTCAAATATAGGCGTTCGAATTCCTACACTTTGGCAAGTTTCAATCATTCTCCTAAAGCCAGACCCCCATCGTTCTATTAACCCTAACTCACGAAAAACATGCCCTATTACTTTATTACGTAGTTGTGACATGCCGCTAAGGGCCTTCTCTAGGCTCAAGCCAAATGGTAAAGCACCAGGGTTTGTTATTTCTATACGATCAGAATAAATTGCAATTTGGACATTAGCCCCTTTAATGGCATAATCAGCATGCACTAATGCATTAATTACCGCCTCTCTAATAACGACAGGAGGATATTGTGGAATATCGACACGTTCTTTGCTTCCTATTTCACTTCTTGTTTGGGTATTTCTTTGAATGAATGTTAAAATTTGATTCAACGCTATGGGTAAAGGCGCATCAATTTCTTGTTGGTCAAGAATATTGGACTTAGATTGGCCAGAGAATAGACCACATTGTACAATTGCATTTGAGAATAATAACCTTCTATTTTTACCAAATAATAAAATCGCCCCATTAGAGGGATAATAATCAAACTGAAATTTCACGAGCAACTGTATTGATTTAGCAACATTTTTATCAAACTTCCTCGAATGTTTATTAAATAATTCTTCAGCCAAGTTAAAATCAATATCCTCATTTTTAGCATTTAAATTTGGCATCTCATCAAAACTATGATGTGTTGCTAAACGCTGAATTTCAGAAACGGTTGTTTTATCGGCTATTCTGTTTGTTGAGCCGAGTCGAATGTAGACTCCTTGTTCAATTCCTTTTGATTTCAAAAAGTGTGGACCAATGTTATGAGAAACACTAACAATCAGCAAATCTACTTTTCGCCATGTGAAAAATTGAAAGTTAGGTATTATCTGAGGTGAGATAGAATCTGAAACAGCATTGGCTATCCGTTCCTCTTCTTTTAACACATCCCCCACGCCAATTATTTCTTTTGTTTTATCTCTGATCCCTATTACGAGGGTCCCACCGGCTGTATTGGTGAACGCAATAATGGTTTTAATAATGGGCTCAAGTGAAGCTGTATTTTCCTTAAATTCTAAGGTCTTGCCTTCATTTTGACTAAGTAAATTTTCCAGCATTGTTGTCTCGCCTTTGAGGATACATATAAAATTTAACTATGAAGGAAAGTAATCACTTTTATTTCATAGTTGATTGCATAGTAAAGAATAATGCAAATACACTATGAAATCAACTATGAAAAATAAATAGTAAATATTTTCATAGTCCGACTTAAATAAGTTATATTCTGTTATTATTCAATGTGTTACAATAATATTGACCCATGTTTTGGCAGTGCTTCACGTAAAAAAAATTGTTGAGGTTTTAAATGGCATTTGAGTGTTGAGAGAGGTCAGGATCAGATCCCTTAGCCTGCATCAGGGTCAGACCCCTTAGCCTGCATTAAAGTTGGAGATAGGTCAGGGTCAGACCCCTTAGCCTGCATTAAAGTTGTAAGCTTCAAAAAATAGCGCTATTAAAGCAAAATTTCAATATATTCTATTTTAAACTTTAGGCCACGGGCCCAATTTTTGGGGGCGGCCTTCTTCCTCGCTCAATCTTTCTCTTTTGAATGGCCTTTTCAGCAAGCTCCTTCGCCCTTTTAAAAGCACTGGCAACTGCTTTGGGCCTAGTGGTTGGGTGTAAACCTGATAATCTTGAAGGTTTAAAAACAAGGGTCACAGTTTTAGTCAATGCAGCACTTTCTTTTTCTACAATTTTGATTAAATCACGAAATACCGGCGCCGGTTCAATATGATGTGCCTTAGCATAACGAACTGCTTTTAAATGTTCATGAATATGTTTATTAATCGCACTTTCTGGTATTTCTTTAAATATTTCGCTTAAAATAGTTTTCATTTCCTCGCGAGTATAGGCTTTAAATTCTTGGAATAAAGTTCGTCGTTGCAGTGCGCGGCTGGTGGCTTCACGACCCGCCATCGATATCGGGTTTTGTGTCGCCAGCAATAAAAATCCAGGCTTATTCGGCCCCTGTTTGGTATCAGGATGTTTCCCCATGAGCAAGGCATTTAATAATTGTTCCATCATCGGGCCACTATTGATCTCGTCGGTAACCACAATCGCACCTTGATCAAAAGCAGCCAGTAAAATTCTTTTCTTTTCCGAAAATGAAAGGCTTGCTGGAATATAATAAAACTGCTTATCCTGCGTTAAGGGTGGGACGGGCTCCCCAACTTTAGGTGGTTTAATTGAGGTAAATCCCTGTTGTAATAACACATCCATTATAAAATGACTTTTACCCGTTCCAGGCTCACCTTCTAAAATTAATCCGCCTAAACCAGGGCTTTGCAATGGTTTTTCTTTGCTGGTTAACGCCAATTCCCGCACCATTAACACTCTTTTTAACGATTCATAAATGGGCACGCGCGAAGGCGTTAAGATAAAGGGCTTTTTACTTTCAGACAGCGGTAACTTGATCGTTTCACTTTGTATACGATAATCTGGATATTGCTCAGTAAACCAGGCGGTAAACCTATCTTTGATATTAGCAGGCAGACATTGATGTGCCACGCGATAAATCACATCCGATAAAGGAGCACCAGGATCCGCAACAAGGATCTGAGCCATCATTTTTAATTCTCGCGGGCTAATTAATATTTCATCCCTTGAAAATTGACAAATTTGTAAATAAGCTTTTAAAATGTCTGCACAAAAATGAAGTGTGTCGTGAGATGGCATTTTGGCGGCATCAAAAATAGGTTTTAATATGTCACGATAAACATATTCCGGTGGCATCACTTGAAAAGTGCAACCTCTACCATGCTGTGCTAAGAGTGTTGGAAAATGTCGTTCTCCACCATAACTCATCGGGTTACCTGCCAAGATCACTTTATGCTCTGGTGTTAATTCGATAATTTCACCCTCCACCACTAAAAAAGGCGGGATTTCAAACAAACCTTCAAATAAGGTATAGTTTTTATCCGAAATATTAGCTTCATCTAAAAATAAGACTTTAAGCACACCTTCTGTTTTATCTCGTGCCCATTCTTTTAAGTGTTGCATCTCATGATAAAGTGCAAAACCATTTTCAGGTGTTAAGTAGCTTTCGACAAAGCTACTTTTACCTACCCCAGTTTGACCCCCAATAAAAGCAAAAGGTGAATAGGATAAAATGGCCTTAAGCGCATCAAAACGTTCTTGAATGAATTGGCGACAAACATTATCAACATGGTCAGGCGTTAAATTAAAACCTGCATATTCAAAATGTTTTTTAGTTAAACTGACTATCCCTTCTTGATAATCAAAAGTGGGTGGTCTGCTATGTAAATAATGTAAAATAGCGGCATTGAGTTGTGCATAAGAAATATTTTCAGGCCAAGGGTGCTTCAAGATCGCCTCTTTAAGTTCGTTTGACCAAGGTCGAACTAACACGGCATCAAGCTTTTCTTGTAACGTAGGAATTTGTTTGCTAGCCGTAAAAGCACTGCTAAGAGTGTCATCACTTAAAATGACTAAACGCCCCTCAAAAGGAATGCGTTGGCCATTTGCCCATAAATGAGAAGATAAACAAAGCATGGCTAAAGCGTCTTTTAGCCTTTGACTAAAATGCCCCTTTAAGACAACTGTTTCACCCTCTTTAAGCCTTTCCCAAACTTGGCTAAATTTTTCATGAAAAATCAAGCCGTCCTTCGAAAATTCGGGTAGTATGGAATGTAAAATATCTGCTTCGCTAAATTCAGACACATCGATCACAAGGGGCTTAGCTCCTAACTCTGGTCTTAATTTCTCTAAGCTAAAACTCACATCCGTGCTTTCAATGATCTTAACGGGTACCGTATATTGATTACTCAGATAGGGGATCTCTACTTCTTTGGCGAGCGAAGCTGGCAATTTAACGTCGGGCGACACCCCTAAGTGAAGATCAACATGATATTTCTGCGCTTCAGATAACAATTTTGCCCACGAAGCTTCTGACAACGGTGAGGTAATTAACAAGTTGATACTTTGATTGAAATAATCTTTAAAAAGACTTAAACGATCGCTAAATTGCTTGTTTTCAACGAGATAATGCTCACTAAAATAAAAATTCGTATAGGGGTTTAGGATCAAAGGGTGATCAAGTTGCAAACAGTCCGTTTCAAAGGTGACATCCTGGGTGAGAGCTTGCCAGGCATAGCCTCTGCTTTGTGTGATGTTGTCCCAAAAATTGGCAGGCAGGATTAAGGTCTCATCTTGCGTGTTGATTTTTCCATGAATTTTTGCCTCGCTCCAAAATCGTTGGAAATTCCTTAAATGCCAAGGCGCATTTTTAAGATGGACCCTTTGGCCACTCTTAATTGCTTTAGCCAATGGGCCTTCTTCAAACACCATTTTTCCTTTTTTCATTGCCCATTGGCCTAACAGCAATTCTTTCCAATTGGTTGACTCATAAAGTTCAATTTCAATGATCTCGCTTGGTTTTTCTGGTTTTTCCACACTTGGGATCGCTACACGAAAATGCGATTGATTAAAATCTTTAATCTCACTACTACTAAATGACACGGTACGCTTTTCTTCATTACGTGAATAAAAGTCACTTCCCTGATAGGCACCAGGTTTTTTAGTATTATAAAGCCCTATCACAACCATCTCTTCAGGGAGTGCAGTGTTATCAGCATGACGGTACGCATCAATCAGAGTATTAAAGCGCACCAATTCATCAGGATCAAAATTATTCCAGTTTATGATTAAAGCTGCCTTTTTGCCTTTAAAATCTTGCGTTAAAAAGGCATGTAAGGGGCCACCGGGGCCGGGTTGAACCGTGGCAGTATTATCCTGAACATTGCGTTGTAACCATTGCACCGCACAGGTAATTTGATCGGGAGAATCAATCACAAAAACCTCATGCGAGGTATGTTGCGCGGTATGTTGTAAGGTCAACAAGAATTGTTCAACACTGTCATCCTCCCCGAACTTAAGCAGCACATTTTGACCTTTTTGAGCCAAGGCATTTAACGCCACTGCAGCGCTCGATGGTTCTATAACGGTGATTTCTTGCCAGGTAATATATTTTGGATCTAAATCTTCAAATTTAGGAACCGCATAGAGCGAAGGCGCAGATTGAGCCGGTGCTTTCGCGGGGGGTGGAATTTTACGATCTTCAACCAGCAGATCCGCCGGATACCCACCTAGATCAAACTTTACCCATACATCCTTTTGCTCGTGATCTTTTTGCTTCACTTCTACAAACGCATGGCAATCATTCTTAACGATCCGCACATCTTCGATGCCATAAAAATACCTTGCAAAATATTTGAACATCATCGCGCGTTGTTCACAACGCCCTAAGCGTTGGGCATACATCGCATGAAGTATATGTTCACTCGTTGACCCGGGTGGCAATTGAGATAAATCCAATGTCCCAGGTTGAAATTGTGAAATATACTGTGCCAGCGCGATAATATTAGGATCGATCTGAGGTTGTGGTTCATCAGTGATATCAACCAAATATTCAATATTAGCGGTGACAACGCCGGGTGATTTTTTACGAATATAATAAAAATTATCAGTTTGGCTATAAGCCACTTCAATATCCTCTTGAGGAATTCCTTCCACCGCTAACGATTTAAGCACCTCGTAGGCTTCTAAAGAAGGCAATGGCTGAAAATTATTAGACAAGATCATGCGATGTTTTGCTCTATAAGTAAGCAGATATTCTTTTTTTGCTTCCAGAATTTCGCTTTCTATTGCAGCTTGACCATAAGTAAAATTTTGATAAGGCGTTAATACCGGGGGGCCTTTGTTCGACAAAAAATAGGGGGAGCGAGGATCCCCCCCAAAAGATAATTGATCATACGAGCCAATGCGATATTTTGGTAATGGAGGATCTAAGTCCGCGTTAGTCTCAACAATGTTGTAGAAAATTTTGGTGAGATGATAATTCCTTTTATCAAGAGTGGTATTAAAATCCATCGTGTGGGTTTTTTGTGCTTTATTTTGGCCTTTCATGGGTAGCGAGGGATCACCTCCTTGGGGTGTAGGGGCCGTCCTCCTAAGGAATAGCTCAATAGAATCATCACTCAACTCTTCAAGCTCTTTTAAAGCAGGACAATCCATAATAGTAATTTTTTCTAGATTTGGAGCAATTTTACGTAATTTTTCATAACTTTCGTAGGTTAAATCACAATTCATAAAACTTATTTCCTTTAAGCCTTCAAGCTGAGTACCCTCTAATGCGTTCACGAAAGCATTAATATTATTGTAATTTGATAAGTGTAAAGTACGCAAATGAGGGGAACGTTTAATAACCTCAGCGAATTTATCGCTCAAGTTAGCAACGTGATGTTGATATAGATTGATCTCTTTTAATTTTAAAATTTCGGGCACTAAATGGTATTGAGCTTCCAACTCAGCCCAGTTGATTGAACCCAGTAAGCTCAAACTTGAAAGCTTAGGTAAATGAGATAAAATACGCGCAAGCGGATAAATATTTTTTGCCTCTTTTCCGGAGTCAAAGTAAAGCGTTTGAACATTAGTGATTGCTTTTAAAAAACTATCACTAAACGATAATTCAATATTTCCCTCAACGAGTTCAAAGGTAAAATAAAAGTCTTCCAATACAGGGCATTTATTTAAAAGTTTAATAAAAACTTTATCTAATATTTCTTGAGTAATCCCCTCTGACGTTAGTGTCAATTTTCTAAGTTGATGAAAATCTTCCATCTCATCACTGCACGACAATTGGGGATCTATTAAAGATAACGATAATTTGTGTATATTAGGCGCAAAATATCTTAAACTGTCGGCGTTAATTTTCATCCGAGTATTAATTGTCAAATCATGTAATCTTGGTAATTGGTTTTGATTTAAAAAGGAAAAATCATCTCCGACAATGCTTAAACTTCCTAACGAGGGCTCTAATAAAGGTAAAATTTGATGGCACGAAGTATCACTATTATTCAGTTCAAGAGTAGGTATTGTTTGAAAAGGTATTTGCTCCGCATTTAGATCAGGTAAAACTAGGCCTCCATGCAATTTGATCTTATCAACATTTAAGTTGGCTTTTAAAAAATCGGGGAACCGTTTACCCATCACACTACCTGCGCCTTCTGGATATGATGGTGCAGCAAGTGTTATCATTTTAAAATGAAAAGTGGCTTTGATATTTTCATTTAACTTATTAAAGCGAGTTAAAAAAACATCTAATTCTTCCTCAGTATTAAAAGTGATCTCGTCTACAGCATTACTGAATGCAGCGCTTGAAATATGACGATCACCAATTTTTATATGATCTCCTACCAAATTGTTCTCATAGAATTCAAGTCGTTCAAAAAGCTCTTCCATTGAATCAATATTAGGCATTTTAATCGTTTGAACATTGGGAAGTGCAGCTATTAACCTTTCATTTAATTGGCTACTACAATTGTAAAATACAAGATGCTTGATTGAAGGAAAGGTAGCTCCTTCCAAACCCTGCTGTAATCCAAGCTCATAATTGCTGTTTAAAGAAAGTGTTTCTATGTTGCTACCGATCCTAAGAAAAACCCCTATTTGAAATGGATTTGCTGAATCAAAACTAATGTTAAAATCTTTTATTTCGGTAGCATGTATAACAAATTGGCCTACATCTTCAGGAGATCGCATTAAAAATTGTTCGTACTTTACTGCGAGTGGAACTTTCTTTTGTGTTATAAATCGTTTCTCTAGAGTTTCTGAGCCCGTCATGTAAAATAGTGTCTTGATTTTGGGATCCGCTCCTATCGCGGATTTAATTGCGCTCCAACTAAAGGAAGAAATAAGAATATCTGTCATATCTATGCCTTCCTCTGGCGTTGCCTCTAACTTTTTTTGTGCTTTCATTTCTTGCTGTAACTGCTTTAAAGCTGGAAGATCCATAATAGCGAGGGCTGCTGGAGTGACGTTTTTGTGGGCCATAGCAGCAATGACTTGAGAGGGGTGTGCAGGAGTGCATTTTCGAACAATGCATTCTAAATCAAGCAAATGGACATTGGTTTCATTTAACTCTAATAAGCCGTCTTCTTGCCAGAAAAATATTTTAAAGCCTTCTTTAATTAATTTTTCAATCGTTGCGATATATTCCTTTATAATGGGTCCTTCTTCTTGATCTACCCCCGCAAATCTAAAATCACTTAACACAATGGTCTTTTTTTGTTTTTCGCTTGGCGCGGTATCTTCTATTAGCCAACAAGCCGGATCTTGTGCTTGTGCACGATTAAAATCTAATTTTACAGTAAATTGCCGGGTATGCTTTTCTTGCGATTGTTTTGGCTCATAATAAAGGTAATCGGGGATATACATGTCTTTTATCTTCACCTATTGACTTTAATTGGCTTAAATCGGCTTAAATCGGCTTAAATCGGCTTAAATCGGCTTTTAGCTTTAATTATCAAAATCGATTTATCTGATATTTGACCAATTAAACAGGAATTAAGTTCGAGGTAAGGAGTTTTAATAGAAACGAGTAACAAGTAACGAGTATTCATAGAGATGATCATGCAGCGGAAGTACGAAAGAAAGGAAAAGAAAGAAAAGGAAAGAAAAGGAAGAGAAAGGAAAGAAAGGAAAGAAAGGAAAGAAAGGAAAGAAAGGAAAGAAACAGTTGATCAGTTGGCAAAGAGGTCCCTTTTTTTTTGTTCGGGAGCGTACGTCCCTGTACTCGACCTTTTCCTCATCCCTGATCAGGACGTCCCTCACAAATAAAAAAGGGGCCCTCTTTGCTTCTATCCAAGTACCAGGTTCACTTTTTTCGAGCTTAGTTGGATCTATACTGCTTCCACTTTGAAATTAGAGGTTCCGGTAACACACCCTTGTATCTTCAAGTGCGATAAAACTTTTGCAGGTGTTTGAAGTTCGAAGCTGGATCCCGGATATTAAGTCACTCTAAGCTCACAAGTTCGCTAAGAGTGACTAAATTCCGGGAAGACAACAAAAGCCTTTTCCCGGAATCCCGCATCAAGTGCCGGACACCTTGCTCGCGGAGCGAGCAATAGTGAGGCTTAATATCTGGTCCAAAGATCTTGCTTACAGGGCGCTGTAGGTAGCAGAATTGGAATGGACAATTGCATCGCCTTCGGCTCTTTTATTTGACTGTCTTCCCGGAATTTAGTCACTCTTAGCGAACTTGTGAGCTTAGAGTGACTTAATATCCGGGATCCAGCTTCGAACTTAAATTTTTCGTATATTTGTTCCCCCGTCATTGCGACCCAGAGCGAAGAGATGGGGAAACAATCCAGAAATATCTTGAAAAGACTGGATTGCTTCGGGCGATGACGGAATTATGTGCTAAATCAAGTAACATTTATACTCTTTGTTACTAGAAATATCGCATCTTGAAGTGTGATGGGTATAGATCCAACTAAGCTCGAAAAAAGTGAACCTCGGTACTCGGATAGAAGCAAAGAGGGCCCCTTTTTTATTTGTGAGGGACGTCCTGATCAGGGATGAGGAAAAGGTCGAGTACAGGGACGTACGCTCCCGAACAAAAAAAAAGGGACCTCTTTGCCAACTGATCAACTGTTTCTTTTCTTTCCTTTCTTTTCTTTTCCTTTCTTTCCTTTCTTTTCCTTTCTCTTCTTTCCTTTTCTTTCTTTTCCTTTCTTTTCCTTTCTCTTCTTTCCTTTTCTTTCTTTTCCTTTCTCTTCTTTCCTTTTCTTTCCTTTCCTTTCTCTTCCTTTCTTTTCGTACTTCCGCTATATGATCATCTCTCATCATTGGGAGTTTATTATCGCCTTGATCCGTTCATGGCTGAATCTTACCCACGGCCCTTTGTTGGTTCTTGTTATCCATTCTCTCAACAAAGTCTCCCCTTCTTCTTGCAAGAGTAAACTGACACAATCCAGATCTAACTGCTCAGCTAGGGTTTGGCATAGTTTTTCTTTATTTTCTTTCTCTTTTTCTTTATTTTCTTTGTCTTTTTCTTTATTTTCTTTGTCTTTTTCTTTATTTTCTTTGTTTTGCAATAATGCGATTAATACAGCCTCTAACGAAACATTTTTCGCAATGGAAAAAACCGGCTGTTCAAGCACAAACAATTGACGTTTGTTTTCAGTCCGTACGTAAAATCCCAAAGCTTGCAAATCGTGCAAGCGTTCAATTGAAACAGATTGCTTTAAATGAATACTGGCAGGGAATAATAATTTTTTGATTTTAATTTTCCCCCAATGTTGATCAAAATAAAAAGTAAGCAGCGCATTTTTTGCTTGCTCTAAATCAATTAAAGTCACACCTGCTTCATCTTCAAGCAGCGCATAACGCTTTGATACATGAAAGGAAGCAACATGATTGAGTTCTTCGCTTTCATTTTTATTTTCGCTTTCATTTTCGCTTTCGCTTTCATTTTTATTTTCGTTATCCTTTTCTCTTTCAAAATCAAAAGCAGCCGCAGGTTCACCCTGTTTTATCGGAACACTTACTGCTTTTGCTGGCGATAAAGATGTCGTCGCTAACGCATTTGCCACACATTTGGTGATAAAATCATGCACCAAGCGCGGCTGACTAAATCGCACCTCTTGCTTAGTCGGGTGAACATTAACATCGACGTCGCCCGGATCAACCGTTAAATAAAGCACAAACGCAGGATAGGTTCCTTCGACATAAAGCGGATGTTGTTGATATAAACTTTTGATGGCATGGCTTAAGATTTTATCTTTTACCATGCGTCGATTGACAAAAAAATACTGGCAATCCGCTTGGCGATTCGCTAAATCCGGCAAGCCTAAGGATCCTTCTAACGAAAGCCCTGTTGCTTGCATGGAAATAATCAATGCTTGCTCGATAAAGGATTGTCCACAAATTTTGCTGATCCGAGAATGTGATCCTACTGCCTGAGCAGGATAACATCGAATAAGCCGCTGCTGTGCTTTAAGTGAAAAACCAATTTCAGGGTAACCTAACGCAATGCGTTTAAACACTTCATCGATTGCTAAAAATTCGGTTTTTTCGCTGCGTAAAAATTTTCGACGCACCGGAGTATTATAAAAAAGATCGGACACTTCAACGGTGGTTCCTTGCGGGTGTGCTGCAGGATGGATCTGTGGCGTTAAATCCATACCCATTTCAACTTGCCAAGCACTTTGTGCTCCACGTGCACGTGACGTTAATCGACAACGTGAAATCGAGGCAATGCTCGCTAAGGCTTCCCCCCGAAAACCCAGGCTTAAAATAGCCGCCAAATCATGGGTAGTAGCAATTTTACTGGTGGCATGGCGCGAAAAAGCTAAGGCTAAATCGGATTTGACGATACCAACACCATTATCGCGCACGCGGATCAGGTGGATCCCACCGCCTTCGATCTCAACATCAATTTGCGACGCGCCCGCATCGATACTATTTTCAAGCATTTCTTTAACAACCGATGCTGGCCTTTCAACGACTTCGCCTGCAGCAATTTGATTGGCAACTAAGGGATCTAATTGCACAATTCTTTTTTCGCTGAGATCAGCTAGCCCCATAAGGCGCCCCTTTTTTATTGGACGATCTCGCTACTGCCGGCCGTTTCACACGTTTACTCTTTTTCGCTATTTTTTTATTTTGCGATTTTTTGGCCACATTCCAATTTTCGTTTAGTTTAACCGGCCCTGGCCGCTTTGCGGCATATGCTTTGACACCAGAAAGCAACGCGGTTGCCAATGTATGTTGATGGCTCATGCTGGCTAATTTTTTCTCGCCTTTATAATTTGATAAAAAGCCAAGCTCGACTAATACCGAAGGAATATCCGGCGATTTTAATACCATAAATCCTGCACGTTGTACTGTTTCGTGATGCAGATCCGTCACGCGACCTAAATGTTGAATAAGATGCGTTGCGAGTTCTTGACTTAATCGTTGACAAGCCGTTTGTGATAAATCTAATAACACGGATGCAAGCACATTCGGCTTATCATCTAAGCTTACGCCCCCGACTAAATCGGAACGGTTTTCACTTTCTGCTAACCAACGTGCTGCCTCGTTACTCGCCCCTTTTTCAGACAACACAAATACCGAAGCGCCCGTAGCTTGCGGATTTTTAAAACTATCGGCATGCACCGAAATAAAGAGATCGGCGCCATGTTCGCGGGCAATGATCGTTCGCCGGCGTAAACTCACATAATAATCCCCAGTACGGATCAATACCGCACGCATTCCCGGTTGCGCATTGATCAGGAATTGTAATTTTTTGGCGACTGACAACACCACATCTTTTTCTCGCAATCGCACACGCCGCCCAACGGCACCAGGATCTTCACCCCCATGCCCCGGATCGATTGCCACTACAAAAGTTTTACGCGGGCCTCTGCTTTGGCTTATCGTAGGCTCTGATTTTTCTGGTAATGATACCGTCACTGCTGGCTTAGCGGCTTCTGGAGAAGCTAAATCGATCACCAAACGGTTGCCATAGGTTTCATTGGGGGCAAGTAAAAAACTATCGGGCTTCATTTCTTTTTGAATTTCTAATACGATGCGTAGTTTGCCGTTTTCTTGCGAAGAATGTCTGATCGCTTTAATGCCGCTGTCCATTAAACTAATTTGATCAAATTTTGCATTAAATAATGTTTGATCGATATCAATGACAACGCGATCAGGATTTTGTAGGGTAAATAATTTATATTGAACTGCCGCCGATAAATCAAACACCACACGCGTGCTATCGGGGGCCGCCCATACTCTAATGCCTTGCACTTCTTGCTGGGCAAAGAGCGCGGTTGCCACGCCCAATAAAACCATTCCAACCATTAAGGCTTTTAAGCTAAAGCGAGAAAGTTTGCAGAACATCATTGCCTCTTTCACTCAATGCATCAACGGTGACTTCGCGGCTATCCCCTTGGATCATAATAGTAATATTGAGATCAGGCAGAGGCAGAAATTCCTTTGCTTTATCTGCCCATTCTATCAAACAATAATTTCCAGGTTGAAAATAATCGCGGATCCCCATTTCTTCTAATTCATCGGGAGAATTTAAACGATAAAAATCAAAATGATTAATATTCACGCCTTCTAATTCATAAGGCTCTACTAAAGTATAGGTGGGACTTTTTACCACGCCCATATAACCCATGGCATGCAAAAAACCGCGAATTAAGGTCGTTTTGCCTGCGCCCAAATTGCCGGTGAGCGCAACAATTAATTCACTCGTACTGGCTTTGCAGAGTTTTGCCCCGAGCTCCTCCATGCTTGCGCTATCGTCCACGGTTATTTTTAAGGACGACAAAATCACGGCGGCGATAACCTTTGTTCTGGATTTAAACAATGACGAATAGGCTGCAAGAGATCGCTCGCGATCATGCCGCGTGATCCCATCGTGTCTTCTAAGCCGGCAGCTCGGGTATGCACATTCACCCCGATGCGAGCCGCTAACGATAAAGATAGCCCTTGTGCTAATAATCCCCCAATCAATCCAGCTAAAACATCACCCGTCCCACCCGAAGCAAGCCCAGCAAAACCACCGGCATTAAGATAAATATGATCTTCTTGATCAAGAATAATAGTCCCTGCTCCTTTGAGCACAATCACACCACCAAATTTTTCGCGTAGCTGTTGCGCTGCTTTGATTCTATCGTGTTGGATAATTTGAGTGGTAGTTCCTAATAATCTTGCTGCTTCACCTGGATGAGGCGTTAAAATCCAATTTTGTTGTTTTTGCGGGAATTTTGCTAACCAATTTAAGCCATCGGCATCTACCACTTTGGGCTGTGCGACTTTTAACCCTGCTTTAAAAAATTGCTCTGCCCACGGCGTTTGACCAAATCCCGAGCCTAATACCACAACCGTTGCTCTGGCAAGCAACGCCTGTAATTCTGCGGGTGTTTCCATGGCATAACACATTAATTCTGCTGGCGATCGCGCCATTAATGGTAAACTTTCTGGTGCCACTACGGCAGATACTAAACCACTGCCTGCACGTAACGCGGCTTCGCCCGCCAAACATACCGCGCCAGCGTAACCGGTATGTCCTGCACCTATAATAAGCACATGACCATGATCCCCCTTATGATCATTAGGTTTTCGCACGGGAAGCATTTTGATAAGTTCACGATAATTTAAACTCTCGGCCAGTGGTTGCACCGCTTGGGCTATTTCGTCGTTCACACCCAGATCATCAAAAAACAATTCGCCGACAAAATTAATGGCTTCGCCCGTTAACAGCCCGATTTTCATTCCCACAAAAGTAATGGTGAGATCTGCTTGAATGGTAACTTCAAGTGGCACGCCTTGATCCACATTTAATCCTGAAGGTAAATCAATGGCTAATACCGCGCGCTTACTTAGATTAATTGCGTTTATTGCTTGTTGAAAAGGCATGGCCAGTGGCGCACGCGTGCCTGTTCCTAATAGCGCATCGACGATCACATCGGCGGTGATGTCATTTGCGGCAAAAGGAATGATCTTGCCACCACTTTTTTCCCAATCCGTACGCGCTAATTGTGCTTCTTCGCTTAATTTATTAACGTCGCCTACCTGATAAACATTGACGGTAAGCCCTGCTTTTTTCGCAAGGCGGGCTAGCACTAAACCATCGCCCCCATTATTTCCTGATCCACAAAAAACAGCGATCGATTTTGCGGTGGGCCAACGTTTTGTTAATATTGAAAATGCAGCTTCACCGGCACGACACATCAGTTGATAAGCCGTGATTTTAAGTTTTTCTACAGCCAGCTTATCCAAAGCTTTAACGGCTTGGCTGGTATAAAGAAAGCGAGGAGTGTCATTCTGAGGCATTTTCGTTAGCCTTATTTGCGATAAGGAAAAAACGATCGCGATAGTAACGCAGCTCTTCAATTGATTCTTTGATATCATCTAATGCGCGATGTTTAGATTCCTTGTTCATTCCTTTAAACATATCGGGCGCCCACAGCCGCGCGAGCTCTTTCACTGTGCTAACATCAATATGCCGATAATGAAAATAAGCTTCAAGCGTTGGCATCAAGCGACTTAAAAAACGCCGATCTTGACACACGGTGTTCCCACACATCGGCGAGGTTTTGGGCTCAACATATTTCTTGATAAAGTTTAATGTTTCTGTTTGGGCTTGTTCAAGGGTGGTAACACTTGCGCGCACTTTTGGTGTTAAGCCAGATTGTTGATGTTGTTTAGTATTCCAGACATCCATTTTATTTAAAATAGTATCGCTTTGATGGATCACCAGATTGGGGCCTTCGGCAATAATATTCAGCTGGCTATCGGTGATCAAAGTCGCAATTTCAAGAATGTGATCATTTTGCGTGTCTAAGCCAGTCATCTCAAGATCTATCCAAATTAGACCTAATCGCTTATCATTCATTATTTTTATTCATCCCCATTTTTGCATTTAATGATGCTATATATAAAGGAATAATCGTGCAAGGCCCATTTACTGTTTGGCGCCAATACTTTCTGCCGCAACGTTTCCTCACTTGGGCAGCTGGCAAATTGGCTTTTTGTCAAATTCGCTGGTTTAAAGATTGGGCTATTCGTCGTTTTATCAGATTATATGAGGTGAATGTCGAAGAAGCAGAAGTTTCTGAGCTATCGGCCTATGCTTCTTTTCACCATTTTTTTATTCGCAAGCTAAAAGCAGGCCTGCGCCCCATCGATCCCTTAGCTGAAGGGCTGTGCTCACCATGCGATGGTTCCATCAGCCAGATTGGCAAAATTCAGCAAGATACTTTAGTGCAAGCTAAAGGCCGGGATTTCACGCTTAAAGCATTATTAGGGGATGAGTCCCTTGCTCCCGCTTTTAAGAATGGGCGCTACGCAACAATTTATTTAGCCCCCAAGGATTATCATCGCGTCCATATGCCCTGTGCTGGGACTTTAACTTCGATGCAGTATATTCCTGGGAAATTATTTTCTGTTAATCCTTTGACAGCCAACTATGTCGATCAATTGTTTGCAAAAAATGAAAGGTTAGTCACCACCTTTACCAACGAAAAAGGGCAGTTTGCTATCGTTCTTGTTGGTGCCATGTTGGTTGGCAGTGTCTTTACACGGTGGGGCGGGCGCTGCGTCGCGCACAGTAATCCAAAGAATTTGAAAGTAAATTATCCTAATAAAAAAGAGCAGCACATTACATTAGACAAAGGAGAAGAAATGGGTTATTTTTCCCTTGGTTCTACGGTAATACTGCTTTTTCCTGAGAACCTAAACTGGGAACCGGATATTACCCAGCTAACGAACGTTGTCGTTGGCCAAAGGATTGGTCGTTATTTTTAGTGATTTCCGTTAAAGGTGAAACCAATGACGTCAAACGTCGAACATAAAATAGAAAATTTAGAAAATAGTCAAAATAAAGAATTCAAATTCCGCCAAGCATTAATTTGCGATGACGCAGCAACGGCTGATCAGCTCTTTGCTGAAGTGAACATAGCTCAGCTGACAGCCATTGGTGAAACCACTCGCCAAGTACTCAAAGCGAATGACAATGTTAAAGATAATGCTAAAGATAACTACTCATTAGCACGATTATTACTTAAAAACATTTTTAGTGTGATTGCTTTTGAACCTGAAAATAAAGAGCAACGCGCTATTAATGCTTGCTCGGCACAAGCACTTAAAGCGATGCTCGATCATTTAGATCAAGCTAATTTAACCGATATTAACGCTCATACCAGAAAAGCCATGGCGCACCTTTATGAAAGGCTAAAACCTTTCATGAGCGAAAACAGCACGGCAAGTGAACAATCCATTGTTGATCGACCTGGTTGCATTCAAAAATTGATGTCTACATTAAATGATCCTGACCATGGTGGCATAGCAAGTGATCCTTTATCGCCACAAGCTCGTTGTTTTTTACCCAGCAATGCTCTTCGATCTGTTGGTAGTAGTTACCAATTTCCTGCAAAAAGTATTGGCGATTGCAGCACACGGAGTGAAAGTAGCGCGAGCATAATGAGTTTATTCAAGCCGTTTTGAAGGCCCCGTTGTTATCCCGAGCACTAAGCTATCCCGAGCCCTTGTCATCGAGCCTTTGTCATCCCGAGCTGAGATATCCCCACGAATTTTGGTGTTATCGAAGGGCTACCTATTTCGTCGTTGCGAGCAAAAGACGCGAGAAAAATGCGAAAAAGGTGATGAATAATATCGTCTTTTGCGAAGCAATCCATCTTAAGATCTTACTAACGAAGTAACTTTCAGATGGATTGCTTCGCTACAGCCGTTAAAATTTAACGCTCATATCAGCAAATCATGCGGCTTTCGCTCGCAATGACGGAGTAATAACACACCTACTTTCCAAGTGAAACTGGTATAATTTCTTATACGAGATCCCTCGCTACGCTCGGGATGACAACTTAGCGCTTGGGATGAGCAACTTAACGCTCAGGACGACAGCATAAAGAAATAAAAAGAAAATTTCCTACGCCTGCTCCCACGCAAACGGCAGAACTTCTTTAATGTGGTTTGCCTTTAATTTTAACATCAAAAGGCGATCTACTCCCACGGCAACGCCCGCACAAGGTGGCAATCCTGACGTTAACGCCGCCAACAAAGCATGATCAATTGGCAAAGAGGGTAAGTTTAAAACTTTTCTTTTGGCAAGATCATTTTCAAAACGTTTCAATTGCTCGGCCGGATCACTTAATTCATGATATCCATTCGCCAGCTCCATTCCTTTAAAATAAAATTCAAAACGCTCGGCAACCTCGTAAGGGTTTTCTCCTTCTACTGTTCGCGTTTTTGCTAAGCTTGCTTGTGAACCGGGAAAATCAAAAACTACCGTTGGTTGATCTTTTCCTAAACTTGGTTCGATGCCGTGCGTCAGGAGAAGATCGAGCCAACCATCTTTATCCAAATCAAGCAA
Source organism: Candidatus Berkiellales bacterium (assembly GCA_044445585.1). Classification (GTDB taxonomy): domain Bacteria; phylum Pseudomonadota; class Gammaproteobacteria; order Berkiellales; family Berkiellaceae; genus Berkiella. The sequence continues at coordinate 2,052 of JBIOEB010000032.1, read as the reverse complement.
ATGATTTTGATCAATCCACTTTTTCGATAGCGCAATATTTTTTAATTCTTCACTGGTAGCAGTATGTGGATTAATTTTAAAATGACGTGCAAAAAGATCGTGATAAGTAGTGGGTTTTGGTTGATCACAGTCTAATAAAAATTGAAATAATTCGGCAACTTCTTCGGCTAATTGCCAATGATCCCAACCAGGACGATACCACTCTAACATGGTAAATTCTGGATTATGTCGCACACCCATTTCGCCTTGACGAAAGGCTTTTCCTAAATAAAAAATGGAGCCACTGCCTGCAGCCAGTAAACGCTTCATCGCATGTTCGGGTGACGTTTGTAAATAGCGTATCTTGCCACTTTGATCGGGCAAAGCAAAAGAATGTAAAAATGGATCGGTTGCAATGCCAGTGCTAAGGAGTGGTGTATCCACTTCGATCACACCGCGTTCAAAAAAGAAATTTCGGATGGCGCGTAAAAAGTCTGATCGCTTTTGTAAAACTTTAATGGTTGCGGTCGGTTGCCAAAAACTAGAACTCACAGCTTCTTAGTGCTTCTATTCTTTAGCACGCGAAACATATTCACCCGTACGCGTATCTACTTTTATGCTTTCACCAATTTGTAAAAATAATGGCACGCGCACCACCGCGCCGGTTTCTAAAGTCGCTGATTTACCACCACCGCCAGAAGTATCGCCACGTACACCGGGATCGGTTTCGGCAATTTTTAAGATCACAAAATTAGGGGGCGCAACCGCAAGCGGTAAACCATTCCATAAAGTGATCACACAAGTATCTTGTTCCTTTAACCATTTCGATGCATCTGCAACCACCGTTTGGGTTATCTCATGCTGTTCATAAGAAGCAGGATCCATAAAATGATAATGGTTGCCGTCAAAATAAAGATATTGCATTTCAACATCGATCACATCGGCAGCTTCGAGCGTTTCGCCAGATTTAAATGTTTTTTCTAAAACGCGACCAGTTTTTAAGTTGCGAAACTTAACCCGATTGAATGCTTGGCCTTTACCGGGTTTAACAAATTCATTTTCGATGATGGTGCACGGATCTCCTTCGTACATGATCTTGACGCCACTTCTAAATTCGTTGGTACTGTAAGTTGCCATATGTTCACCATCATTCAGATAATCATTCAGATCGGATTATTGGGCCAATTTGTGTATCATAGCTCCTCGCTTTTATACACAGCCATCCAAATGCAGGCCATGATACCTCAACCTTACCGAAAGCAACATGTCTAATTGGCAGCAAGCCCTCAGTGAGATGATTACCTCCCCAGAGGAGTTGCTCTCTTTGCTTGAAATTTCACCGGATGAAATCGCTTGGCAATGGGACAAAAAATTTCCCGTGCGTGTCTCACGCAGTTTTGTCGCACGCATGAAAGTGAAAGATCCTAATGATCCTTTATTGCGCCAAGTATTATCTTTGCAAACAGAAAGTCGGACATCTTCCAAATATTCGCAAGATCCCCTACAAGAAAAAAGTTTTAATCCTGTACCAGGATTGCTTCATAAATATCCTTCGCGCGTTTTGCTTACCTTTTCTTCAAGTTGTGGGATCCATTGTCGCTATTGTTTTAGGCGACATTTTCCTTATGCCGAAAATAATCCTGGGCGCCAAGGTTGGCGTGACTCGTTAAATTATATTCAAGATCATCCCGAAATTATCGAAGTGATATTAAGCGGTGGCGATCCACTAATGGCGCAAGATAAAAATATTGCAGAATTTTTGCAGGCGTTATCTGCCATCGAACATATTCAACTACTTCGTATTCATAGTCGTTTGCCGGTAGTGATCCCCGAGCGTATTAATTCAGATTTTATTAAAATTTTTAACAAAGTACGTTTCCACACTACGATTATTTATCATATTAATCATCCTGCTGAAATTATTGCCGAAATTGCGCTTGGCGTGAGCGCTTTAAAACAAAATAACATCACGGTATTAAACCAAAGCGTATTACTTAAAGAAGTAAACGATAATATCGAATGCCTTAAAACACTTTCGCTTGATTTATTTAAGGCAGGTATTTTACCTTATTA
>JBIOEB010000031.1:0-20031 GCA_044445585.1 Candidatus Berkiellales bacterium | reverse complement strand
TCAAGTCACGCTAAGCTCACAAGTTCGCTAAGCGTGACTAAATTCCGGGAAGACAGAACGTAGGGTGTGCACGCTTCCCCCGGCTTTCACAGGGGCTCGCAGCACACCCTACGTTTTAAAAAATCGCATCTTGAAGTGTACTGGTATATCTAATTTTTTGCCCTATTTTCCGAATGCTCCCTTACCTTTTCCGCAATAAAATGCCCAAGCTTATACTCCAGCGTTGCCTCAACTACAGCAAAGCCCCCAATTGCTAAGCCAATTAAAATAGATTGAGGAAGTGGTGTTTCATAGATAACAGCATGGGCATAAACTACAAACGATAACGCGGTTAACCCATAAAATGCAGTCGGATATAACGGGTTCCAATTTTTGTATCCAAAAGTTGCAGGAATGATCCCACCCAACACGAATGGGATTTCTTCTTTATTTAATTTACGCATGGGATCCATCCTTGAACGATCACATTAATTTTTTCTTCAACAACTCATTAACTTGCTCGGGATTAGCTTTGCCCTTGGTTGCTTTCATAATTTGCCCAACCAAAAAGCCGAAGACTTTTTCTTTACCATTGCGATATTCTTGCACTTGATCGGCATTACTGGCGAGCACTTCGTCGATCGCTTTTTCAATTGCGCCTGAATCGGTCACTTGTTTTAAGCCTTGCTTTTCGATAATCGTATCAGCATCACCATTGCTTTCGTTAGCCCACATCGCTTCAAATACGGTTTTGGCAATTTTTCCGGAAATCGTATTATCCAAAATGCGCAGCAGCAATTTGCCAAGATTTTCCGCACTCACTGGCGATTGATCGATGGTAAGATTGGCTTTATTTATTGCCGCACTGAGATCGCCCATCACCCAGTTGGCAGCTAATTTGGGATCTTTGTGTGAAAGCGCGCGCACCACGGTTTCGTAGTAATCCGCGAGGGCACGATCAGCCGTTAATACGTTAGCATCATAATTATTTAAACCATAATCTTGCATAAACCTTTGCATTTTTGCTTGTGGCAGCTCTGGCAAATTCACGCGAATTTTTTCGATAAAATCATCGTCAAATACTAACGGCAACAGATCGGGATCGGGGAAGTAGCGATAATCATTGGCTTCTTCCTTATCTCGCATCGGACGATTTTGTTGTTTCACGGGATCAAATAATAAGGTTTGTTGAACAATCTTGCCACCGCCTTCTAATGTTTCGATTTGGCGTTGAATTTCGTAGTTGATAGCTTGTTCAACATAACGGAAAGAATTGATATTTTTACTTTCCGTGCGGGTACCCAAACGGGTTTCACCCACGTGACGAATGGATACGTTCGCATCACAACGAAATGATCCTTCTTGCAGGTTGCCGTCGCAAATATCTAAATAACAAACCAAGGCATGCAGCGTTTTTAAATAAGCCACCGCTTCTTGTGCCGAGCGCAGATCAGGCTCCGAGACTATTTCAAGCAAAGGCGTGCCTGCGCGATTTAAATCGATGCCCGATTCATGATGAAAATCTTCATGCAGTGATTTGCCAGCGTCTTCTTCTAAATGCGCTCGCGTGATCCCAATGCGTTTGCTTTGATTATCACCAAAAGTAATATCTAAATGGCCATGGTGAACAATCGGTAATTCATATTGACTAATTTGATATCCTTTGGGCAGATCAGGATAAAAATAATTTTTACGCGCAAAGATCGATCGCTTGGCAATGGTACTGCCAGTGGCTAAACCAAATTGCACCGCCATGCGTACGACTTCTTTATTTAAGACTGGCAGCACGCCCGGCATGCCCAAATCAATATCGCAAGCTTGGGTATTCGGAGCCGCCCCATAAGCAGTCGAGGCGCCCGAAAAAATTTTCGATTTGGTTTTCAGTTGCACATGAACTTCCAAACCAATCACCGCTTCCCATTTCATCATATTATCTCCGCTTGTTAATTTAAACGCAGCTGGGTGGTATTTGTTGATGCCAATTTGTTTCTTGTTGATACTTATGAGCTGCGTTTAATAAAGTGGCTTCGTCAAAATGTTTGCCGGTTAATTGTAAACCGACAGGTAAATCGTCGATAAATCCAGCCGGAATACTGAGCCCGGGTAACCCGGCTAAATTAGTGGCAATGGTATAAATATCGGAAAGATACATGCTAACTGGATCATCCACTTTTTCGCCAATTTTAAACGCGGGTGTTGGCGTGGTGGGGCCAAGCAGAAAATCCACTTGTTCAAAAGCACGTTTAAAATCATCGCTGATTAATTTTCGCACTTTTTGCGCCTTAAGATAATAAGCATCGTAATAACCGGCCGATAAAGCATAAGTGCCGATCATAATGCGGCGTTTGACTTCGTCCCCAAACCCTTCAGAGCGCGAACGTTTATATAAATCTTCGAGATCTTTAGGATTTTCGCAGCGATAGCCATAACGCACACCATCGAAACGAGAAAGGTTCGATGAGCATTCAGCGGATGCAACCACATAATAAGTTGACACCGAAAGCGGGCTGGACGGTAAAGAAACTTCTTGAATGCGGCAGCCACATTTTTCAAATATTTTGATGGCTTCTTCAATTTTTTTTGCCATCACGGGATCTAATTCTTTGGTAAAATATTCTTTAGGCAAGCCAATGGTTTTACCCGTTAAAGATTGATTGAGCGTTTGCGTGTAATCGGGAACAGCAATATTCACGCTGGTGGAATCTTTGGGATCAAACCCTGCCATCACGTTTAACAACATCGCGACATCTTGTGCGGTTTGCGCAAACGGCCCACATTGATCCAAACTGGAAGCGAACGCAATCATGCCATAACGTGAAATGCGACCATAAGTCGGTTTCAACCCCGTAATGCCGCAAAGCGCTGCAGGTTGGCGAATAGATCCACCGGTATCGGTACCTGTCGCGGCAGGCGTTAAACGCGCTGCAACGGCGGTAGCTGATCCACCGGAAGATCCGCCGGGAACTCTCTCGTGATCCCAGGGATTATGCACCGGCCCATAAAAACTATTTTCGTTAGACGATCCCATGGCAAATTCATCCATATTGGTTTTACCGAGCATCACGATCCCAGCTTGATGAAGTTTTGTTACCACCGTGGCGTCGTAAGGTGCGATAAAAGGATCTAATATTTTCGAGCCGCAAGTGGTTTTAATGCCTTTGGTGCAAAATATATCTTTATGCGCAAAAGGAATACCGGTGAGTGCGCCCCCTTGGCCTTTAGCACGTTGCTCATCACCGTGTTTTGCTTGCGTGAGCGCTGTTTGTGCCGTAACGGTAATAAAACTATTAAGCGAAGGGTCTAATTTTTCGATCCGCTTTAAAAAATGTTGAGTTAATTCCACGCTGGAAAAAGATTTTTTTTGTAGCCCTTGCGAAAGCTCGGCAAGTGTCATTTTATGCATAGACTTAAGTCCTTAATTTTCGTCAATGACTTTTGGGACAAGATAAAGCCCCGCTTCGGTTTTAGGAGCAAGGGTTAAAAATAATTCCCGCTGGTTCGTTTCAGTTACTTCGTCTTCGCGCAACCGTTGCGTCATGTTTTCGAGGGGATGTGACATGGGCACGATGTTTTGGGTATCGGTTTCATTGATGTGCGAAACCAAGGTTAAAATATTAGAAAGGTTACTGGCATAAAATGGAATTTGCTGCTCTGTTAAGGATAATCGAGCAAGATGTGCAATTTTTTCGACTTCGTGACGTTCCAGAGGCATAATAACTCCTTAATAAAGATGATTAATCTTAACGGCAAATACAGTTTGTCCGTCAATTTACCATAGCTCTTGCCTTGCCCAAAACAGTAGAGCTTGTTATAAAGTAACTTGAATAAAGCGCTAGGGTGGAACCAACCAATGTTTAAATCAGTTCGTGGCCTATTTTCCAATGATATTTCTATTGATCTCGGTACAGCTAACACACTCATTTATGTTAGAGGACAAGGGATTGTTTTAAACGAGCCTTCTGTTGTGGCTATTCGTCAGGATCGTGGCCCCAACGCCAACAAACAAATTGCTGCAGTTGGGATCGAGGCTAAACGCATGCTTGGCCGAACACCCGAGAATATGATCGCCGTGCGCCCCCTAAAGGAAGGCGTGATCTCCGATTTTCACATGACAGAAGTGATGCTACAACATTTTATCAATAAAGTACTGCCTTCTCGATTGTTTCGACCCAGCCCTCGGGTGTTAATTTGTGTGCCCTGTGGTTCAACTCAAGTTGAACGGCGAGCGATCCGAGAATCTGCTATCGGTGCGGGTGCTCGCGAAGTTTATTTAATCGAAGAGCCTATGGCTGCTGCCTTAGGAGCGGGTTTGCCGGTGAGTGAAGCTACCGGTTCAATGGTGGTAGATATTGGTGGTGGTACCACCGAAGTCGCAATTATTTCTTTAAATGGGATTGTTTATTCTTCTTCCGTTCGTATCGGTGGCGATCGTTTCGATGAAGCCATTATCAGTTACATTCGACGCAATTATGGTTGTTTGATTGGCGAAACTACTGCAGAGCGGATCAAACAAGAGATCGGTACAGCGTACCCTGCAAGCGAAGTGTTAGAAATCGAAGTGCGTGGTCGTAATGTTGCCGAAGGTGTTCCTCGTAGTTTTACCCTAAATAGCAATGAAATCCTCGAAGCGCTGCAAGAGCCGCTTTCTGCAGTGGTCGGCGCTGTGCGGATGGCGCTTGAGCAAGCACCACCAGAATTATCCGGAGATATTGCTGAGCGTGGCTTGATGTTAACAGGCGGTGGCGCATTGCTTAAACATCTTGATCGATTGCTGATGGAAGAAATTGGCCTTCCTGTTTCTGTTGCTGAAGATCCTCTCACTTGTGTTGCTCGCGGAGGTGGCAAAGCCCTTGAAATGCGAGAAGAAAATCGGATCGGATTGTTAGCAACGGAATAACGCCAAGGAGAAAGGCTTATTCAACTTACATTCCGACCAACGCGTGTGAGTGGGTGGTATTTAATTATTCCCCTCATTGCTTCAGGACTACTTATTCTAGGGAATGCAAAGTGGCAAACCGGCATGGCCGCTTTGTCACATTTTCTGACCCATATTGTCCAACCCATTCAGCAGACAGTTGATTTGCCCATCCATTTTATGGAACGTGCAGGAATATTTTTGGACGAACGATCAAAACTCCTTACCGAAAATCTTGAACTGAAGCGACAACATATTTTTCTGCAAGCGCAAGTACAAAAATTACGTTCATTAGAATCTGAAAACGAAGAGTTGCGCGAGTTATTACAATCGGTTGGGAACAAAAAAGAATCTTACTCTGAGGCTAGAATTGTTCGGATCGATATTGATCCTTTTAGCCAACAGATTTTACTTAACAAAGGTAAAGAGCAAGGTGTTGAAGTTGGACAACCGGTGATTGATGCTCATGGATTAGTCGGCGTGGTTTTGGCAGTGAATCAAAATACTTCGCGTGTTTTATTAGTGACAGATAGCGCATTTTCAGTGCCAGTACAATCTGTGCGAAGTGGAGAAAGAGCCATTGCAACCGGCAGTGGAAGAGGGGAGTTGCGTTTGAATTATGTTCCGCGGACAAATGATTTTATCGAAGGTGATCAATTAGTCACTTCTGGTTTAGGGGGAGGTTTTCCTGCAGGTTACCCCGTAGGTGTGATCACTTCTATTCAACATGATCCTAGTGCACGATTTACTTTAATCGCGGTAAATTCAAGTGCAAAGCTTAATCAGCTGCGTCAAGTGTTGTTGATCAATAAAGTCGCGGGTGGTGGGTGACTATGTTACAACAACTAAAATGGTGGCTTTTTTTTACTGTAGGATTTTATTTTTGCGCGGTGTTAACCCTGTTACCGTTACCCCTAGATTTTCAATGGTATAGGCCGCAATGGTTACTGCTGTTGATGATCTTTTGTCAATTGCAACAACCACCCTTATTTAATCCAATGTATGCTTGGGTGGCGGGATTGTTATTCGATAGTTTAATGGGAACGCCCTTAGGACAATACGCGCTCGTATTTGCTGTTGTCAGCTATATCACGGCGTTGATGCGACGAAAGTTTTTGCTAAAACCACTACAACTTCAAATGGGGAAAATTTTTCTGCTCATTGCGTTAGGACAAATTCTAATGCTTTGGTTTCACGCTTTGGTTGGGGAAAATCCGCATTCATTATTGTATTGGATGGGATCGGTGACAAGTTGTCTGGTGTGGCCTTTGTTTGTGACTGTTTTTCAAGGGTGGGAGCGATTGTTAAGGATCAATGCGTCGTCGTTACGAGGGATATGACTGTAGGCGACCTCTGTGTCGTCCTGTAAAATATAAGGTATAAGAGTAGTGTCCGAAGAAATATTAATTAACGTCAGTCCACGAGAAACTCGCGTCGCTATCGTCGAGAACGGAGTGTTGCAAGAAATACTCGTCGAACGCTCAAATCGCCGTGGATTAGTCGGAAATATTTATATGGGCAAAGTCGCCAGGCTGCTTCCTGGCATGCAAGCTGCTTTTATTGAGATGGGATTAGAGCGGGCAGCCTTTCTTCATGCTTCTGATATGACACCTTTAAACGACGAGGATCTGCAAGCAGATGATGTTGCCAGATCAGAAGAATTAATCACGGATCTACTCAAAGAAGGCCAAACCGTTGCTGTGCAAGTTATTAAAGATCCCATCAGCACTAAAGGTGCACGGTTAACCACCAGGATCTCGTTGCCATCGCGCTATTTGGTTTTTATGCCAGATCTTCATCAGGTAGGGATCTCTCAGAAAATCGAAGACGAAGCCGAGCGAGAAAGATTAAAAAAAATAGTCGAAGCAAAGTTAATGCCTCAAACACCCATGGGTGGATATATTATTCGCACGGCTGCCGAAGGCGCAACGGAAGCAGAAATCCAAACCAATCAAATTTATTTGCTTAAACTGTGGGGATCGATTCAAGCGCAAATGGCCAACAAACAAAGTGGGGATATCATTCATGAAGATTTGCCACTCTTTTTGCGCGCGTTGCGAGATTATATTACTCCCCAAACCGAAAGAGTGCGGATCGACAATAAAGCCGCTTATGATCGCGCAATTGCTTTTATTGAAGATTTTGTTCAAACAATCGATGGCAAAATAGAATTGTATACCGCCGAGCGACCATTGTTTGATTTATATGGGGTAGAGGATGAAATTCAAAAAGCCTTGCAAAGAAAGGTACAACTAAAATCCGGTGGGCATCTTATTTTTGATCAAACCGAAGCCATGACGACTATTGATGTCAATACCGGTGCTTTTGTTGGGCATCGCAATTTAGAAGAAACCATTTTTAAAACGAATTTAGAAGCTGCCGTTGCCATTGCCAGGCAGCTACGTCTTCGCAATTTAGGAGGCATTATCATTATTGATTTTATCGATATGATAAACGAAGAGCACAAGCGACAAGTTCTTCGCGCCTTAGAAAAAGCCTTGGCGCGCGATCACACTAAAAATCACATTAGTGAAGTATCGTCGTTAGGGTTAGTGGAAATGACCAGAAAAAGAACACGCGAAAGTTTAGAGCATGTATTATGCGAGCCTTGTGGGGTCTGTTCGGGTAGAGGAATGATCAAAACAGTCGAAACAATTTGTAATGAAATTTTACGAGAAGTGTTACGTGCCGCCAGAGCTTATGACGCAAAAAGTTATTTAGTGCTGGCTTCACAAGAAGTGGTAGATAGAATGTTAGATGAAGAATCAGCGAGTGTTGCCCAATTAGAAGGTGAACTCGAAAAATCGGTTAAATTTCAAGTAGAAAGTTTGTACACCCAAGAGCAGTTTGATGTGGTACTGATGTAATGGCACGCAGGTTAAGATCAATTCTTTTTCGGATATACAAGATTTTGGGTTGGAGTCTGATCGGTGTGACTGTAACCGTTTTATTGTTACGTTGGGTAGCGCCTTTAGTATCACCCTCACAAGAAAAGTTAATCGCATTAGTAGAAGCAAAATTTGGTTATCCGGTAGAAATTGCGCAAGTTGAAATATTATTCGAAGGCTTGCAACCTAAAGTTGCTTTAAAACAGGTGAAAATATTTTCCCCCGATCACCAGTTAGGCTTTTCTGCTGATCAAATTACTCTTTTACTGAATGTGCCGCAATTATTTTTTCAACGGGTGAAAATTGACGCAGGGTGCATTGAGGGAGCTTATGCCCAGGTGGAGTATCATCGCGATGGGTTGATCACCGTCGAAGGCCTTCCAGAATATCAATTGAATTTAAAACAACCACACTCAGCCCATTCGGTGCTCTCTTTACCTGGGAGTATCAACATTAAAAAAAGCAAACTTGCTCTTAAATGGGAGAATAAACAATTTGCTCTTTCGGATCTGAATCTTGACATGCAAGCCCGATCTGTCGTGAAAATTCGGGGCTCTGCTAAAATAGGGCAGGAGGGAGAGCACCTGAATTTTGCCGCTGATGTCCCAACTCTGTCGCTTCCTTTGCATCATAAACCGATATCGCTTCATTTGCAGTGGATAGGGGCAAAGGTTGCCGACACGGCAACGTTTTTTCCGGATCTGCCCTTGACGCCGACACAGGGAAAATTAAATCTTAACACCTGGGTTGAAATTCATCCTAACCATGATATCGCGCTAAATGCCGAGATGGTATTCGAAGATCTGAATATCAAAACCAAATCTGGCGTTGATTTTTCCGTCCCTGCATTGACGGGATATCTTACTTACGAAGATCAACAAGGAAAGTGTCATCTGAAAGGGGAAAAGGGTCAAATTAAAGCATCGAAAGTATTTTCGTCACCTTTGAACTTTGCAGATCTACTTCTATTGATGGATTTTGAATTGTCGAAACAGGGAATAACACTTCAAGCAAATTCCTTGCAAGCAAAGGTGAATAACAATTTTATTCAAGGCGCATTTTCATTAAAACTTCCCTTGGGTAAACAAAAAGCTTTACCTATCGAAATGAAGCTGCAAGCCGATCACGCCAAAATTGCCGACGTATTAACACTATTGCCCAGACGAAAAGTCGATAAAGAGCTTCTTACTTGGCTGGATGATGCGCTATTGGATGGTGAAATGCTGGGCATGTCGATGGTGCTGCGAGGAGATTTAAGAAAATTTCCTTTTGATCATCAGGAAGGCGTCTTTGAAATTTCAACGCAATTAGACAAAGTCCACTTTAATTACGATAAAGATTGGCCTGAGATCACCGAGTTATCCGCTGATTTGTTGTTTCATCAACGATCGTTAAAGATCACGGCGAAAAAGGGTAATATTGCCGGTGGGCAAATACTCGATACGGTTGCTGTGATCCCCGACTTAGCTGCATCGAACCCGCAATTAACCGTTGATACCGAAATTGTTGGTACCTTAGAAGAGGGCATGAAAGTTTTGCAGAAAAGCCCTTTGCAAACAACAGTAAAAGAGTTAGAGACCTTGACTGTAAAAGGAGATATGGCGTTATCGCTTGGTTTAATTATTCCATTAGCAAACAATTCACACGAGACCAAAGTAAAAGGGGTGATAGAGGTGAATGATGCCACGGTGGGGGTGCCGGATTGGCGAATATCAGTTGATAAATTGAAAGGAGCAGTGTCGTTTACCGAAAATAGTATTTACGCCGATAAGTTACAAGGCAAATTATTTGATGAATCCACGCAGTTTCGTTTGGCTAGCAATAACCATGATCAAGAATTACATATTAAGGCTTTAGGGCATGTCACACTCGGAAAATTACAAAAGTGGCTGAAAATTAAAGCTATTCCCGGTATGGTGGGCGAAAGTGATTATCAAGCAGATTTAATCATTCCACATGGGGAAAACAAACAACATCCTACCATTTTTAATGTGAGATCTAATTTAGTCGGGATCGCCGTGAATACTCCCGAGCCATTTGCTAAAGCAAGTGATACGGCCTTGTCGTTAGAATTTAAAATGCATTCAGAAAATGATTTAATGCACGTGGGTGCTAAATATGGCGATGATTTGAATATTGCTTATAGCTTGTTATCCAAAGATCATGATTGGCACCCAATCGGTGGGCACATTCATTTTGGTGAAAAGCGACTTGCTAAATTTAGAGAAGATGGCATTTTGCTTATCGACGGTGATGTCAACGAGCTCGATGTGCAAAAATGGCAAGAATATTTAACGACCGTTGGCTTAAGCCCACTTTCTCCTAATGAGGATAAAAAGGGTTTAGAGCAATTGGTTTCGTTAAGTGTTGACAAACTTAATTTATATGGCGCGATTTTTACGCAAACTAAAATTGAAGCTGCTTGGGAAGAAAAAGAAAAACAATGGAATGTTGGATTTAATGGTCCAGCGTTGCGTGGGAATGTAAGATTTCCACATCATCCCGAACAAGAGATCAGAGCAGATCTGCAGCATATTGTCTTAACCAAAGCAGATAAATTTTCTCAGTTTTTTACCAAGGACCAAGCATCTTCCCCCAGACATCCTTTGTTGATTCATATTAATCATTTTATTCATCATAATAAAGAATTCGATAACATTGTCGCACGTATTGTACCGAATGCAGGGGGCTATGCTATTCCCAATCTTACGGCAAAAATGAAAGGCACAAACATGATTGTATCAGGCCAATGGGATTATTTAACGCCAATAGAGCAGGTTTCTGTTACCGGTAATCTGAGAACAAAAAATATCAGCCATACCTTTAAAGCATTAGCGCTTGAAAGTACGCTACATAAAGCAAAAGGCACCATACATTTTGCCTTACAATGGTTAGGATCCCCGGCAAATATCGATTATGAAACACTTTCTGGCAGTTTAGATTTTACTTTGAATAAAGGCACGGTTCATGGGATGGATCCTGGCATGGGTAGAATTTTAGGTTTATTAAATTTCGATAACGTGCAACGTCGTTTGGCTTTAGATTTTAGTGATGTCACCCGAAGTGGCTTTGCGTTTAATGAGCTCACTGGAAAATTGAATTTTGGCAAAGGTAAAATTAGCACCAATAATATCCATTTAAATTCGCCTTCGGCGAAAATTCAGGCCTTTGGCCAAGCAGATTTTAAAACTCAGATGTTAAACGGTGAAATGATAGTGATGCCAGATGTGACAGGAACATTCCCCGTGGCGGCTGCCATTGCGGTCAATCCTGCTGTGGGTGCGGCGGTGTGGGCGGCGGATAAAATATTTGGCAGTACCATACAAGAAATGCATCGTTATCGTTATAAAGTCAGAGGAACATGGAATACACCAAAAGTGGAACAAGTCGCCTTGGAGTGAGCGCATGACGAAAATTGCAGCAATTCAAATGGCTTCTGCTACCAACGTTGACGAAAACTTAAAAATGACAGCGCATTGGGTATCTGAAGCGGCTAAGCAAGGAGCAGAGTGTGCTGTTTTGCCCGAAGAATTTATGACGTTAGGCTTAACGATAGCGGAAAAAAGAGCTATTGCAGAACCCTTCGGGAAAGGTTTCATTCAGCAACAATTGGCGAAAATTGCCCAAGACAACGCTATTTGGCTAATTGCTGGTACTTTGCCGATCCGAGATCAACATCAAGAAATAGATCAAGATCAAGATCAAGATCAAGATCAAGATAAATCACGGGTATTTTCGAGTTGTTTAACCTGGGATCCCAAAGGGCAGCTGCGTGCGCGCTATGATAAAATTCATCTCTTTGATGTCGCTGTGGGCAAAGGTGAAGAATATCATGAGTCGGAATTAATCTTACCTGGGGATCACATCGAGGTGTTACCAACCCCTTTTGGCAAAATTGGCATGGCCATTTGTTATGATCTGCGGTTTCCGGAATTATTTCGTGCGTTAATGTTAAAAGGGGCAGAGGTGATGGTGCTTCCTTCAGCGTTTACCGTCACCACCGGGCAAGTCCATTGGGAAACGTTACTGAAAGCACGGGCGATAGAAAATTTATGCTATATCGTGGCACCTGGCCAAGTAGGGTTGCGTGCTAATGGTAAAAAAACGTATGGCCATTCGATGATCATCAATCCTTGGGGAGAAATTTTGGGCAGATTAGAAAGCGAACCTGGCATATTGGTAGCAGAGATTGATCTCGCAAAATTAGCAGAGATCCGCCAGCGATTTCCGGCTTTACAGCACACGAGATCGTTTGTGATGGCTTCATTATCAGAAAATAGGGTGAAAAATACATGAATACCTTGGAAATTGCTGAACGGACACTGCTGGCACCGAGTGGTTTATCACATCGAGAAATTGAGCGTGTATTAAGCCAACTATTAGGCCATCGCATTGATAGTGGCGATTTATTTTTTCAAACGATGAAACATGAATCCTTTACTTTAGAAGATGGGATCGTCAAAGAAGGCAGCTTTAATTTAGATCATGGTGTGGGTGTGCGCGCCATCAGTGGTGAGAAAACAGGTTTTGCCTATTCCGATGACATTATCCTCCCGGCGTTGGAAGTTTCAGCCAAAGCTGCTCGGTGTATTGCTGAGCAAGGCAGTCAAAAAGCGTTGCAAGCTTGGCAACGTCAACAACAAATAAAACCCTTGTATACAGCCGATAATCCGCTTGATTCCTTATCAACGCAAGATAAAGTAGCTCTGTTAAGGCAAATTGATGCGTATGCGCGTCAACTTGATCCTCGCGTGAAGGAAGTGATAGTCAGTCTCAGTGGTGTATTTGATATTATTTTAGTGGTGAGTAGCGATGGCACATGGAATGCAGATATTCGACCATTAATTCATTTGAATGTGAGTGTTATTGTCGAGCAGCAACAACGACGTGAAACAGGATCCTCTGGCGGCGGTGGACGAACCACCTATCAATATTTTATGGAAGAAAACCGTGCATTAAAATACGCCGACGAAGCAGTGCGTCAAGCTTTGGTAAATTTAGAGGCAGTGCCTGCTCCCGCCGGTGCGATGACAGTTGTCTTAGGCCCGGGTTGGCCAGGCGTTTTATTGCATGAAGCAGTTGGGCATGGTTTAGAAGGTGATTTTAATCGTAAAGGATCCTCAGCGTTTAGTGGGCGGATCGGCGAGCGCGTTGCTTCACCACTTTGTACCGTAGTAGATGATGGATCACTTCCCCATTTGCGTGGCTCGTTAACGATTGATGATGAAGGCACACCCACGCAACGCACGGTGTTAATTGAAAATGGTATTCTTAAAGGCTATTTGCAAGATAAACTGAATGCGCGTTTGATGGGCATGGCGCCTACTGGCAATGGTCGACGACAATCCTATTCTAGTGTACCGATGCCGCGGATGACGAATACTTTTTTACTGCCAGGTCCGCATGATCCTAACGAAATTATCGCATCAGTTGAAAGAGGTTTGTATGCAGTTAATTTTGGTGGTGGGCAGGTCGATATTACTTCGGGTAAATTTGTTTTTTCTGCGAATGAAGCTTACCTGATTGAAAATGGCAAGATCACCCGTCCGGTCAAAGGAGCAACCTTGATCGGTAATGGCCCCGACGTGATGACTAAAATTAGCATGGTGGGTAATGATTTGAAATTAGATACCGGAATTGGAACTTGTGGTAAAGAAGGCCAAAGCGTGCCAGTGGGTGTGGGTCAGCCAACCCTTAGGATAGAGGATCTCACCGTTGGAGGAACACAACATGGATAAAGCACTTCCCGCACAATTAAATGAATTTGTTGATGAAGCAAAATATCATCAAATCGTGAAGGATATGCTCGTTAAAGCAAAAAGTTTAGGTGCCACGCAAACCGAAGTTGGGATCAATGCTTCGGTTGGTTTAAATGTGACGGTGCGCAAAGGCGAAGTGGACACTTTAGAATTTAATCGTGATAAAGCAATTGGTTTAACGGTTTATATTAACCAACGAAAGGGCAGTGCCAGCACAACTGATCTTCAGCCTGCGTCTTTAAACGCAACGGTAGAAGCCGCTATTTCCCTTGCTAAATTAACCGAAGAAGATCCTTTTGCCGGCCTTGCAGAGCTTTCCGAAATGGCACGCGAAACTAAAACGTTGGACTTATATCATCCGTGGGATCTGGCTGTCACGGATGCTATTCGCTTAGCCAAAAACTGTGAACAAGCCGCTTTTGCAGTGGATAAGCGGATCACCAACAGTGAAGGGGCAACCTTTAGCAGTACCCAAGGATATCGAATTTACGCAAATAGCCATGGATTTTTAGGTTTTTACCCCAGCAGTCGCCATAGTTTATCTTGTGTGGTGATCGCCAAAGATAAATCTGGTATGGAGCGCGACTACCAATATAGCATTTCACGTAAACCAAATAATTTAGATCCTGCCGAAAAAATTGGTAAAGAAGCGGCAGAGCGAACCCTGCAACGGCTAGGAGCAACTAAATTACCTACCCAAAAGGCACCGGTTTTGTTTCATGCCAGCATTACCAGCGGATTACTCAGCAATTTTGTTGCTGCCATTTCAGGAGGCAGGCTTTTTCGCAAATCTACTTTTTTATTAGATTCTTTAGGCAAACAAATTTTTCCGGATTTTATTAAAATTGATGAACGCCCCTTTTTGCCGGGAGCGATAGGTAGTAGTACTTTTGATGGTGATGGGGTCGCGACGAGAGAACAAGCTTTTGTAGAGGAAGGGAGAATCAAGAGTTATATTTTAAGCGCGTATTCTGCCAGAAAATTAAAATTAGCCAATACCGGCAATGCTGGGGGTGTTCATAATTTATTTATTAATACTGGTAATGAAGACTATGACGGTTTGATAAAAAAAATGGATAAAGGCCTCATTGTGATGGAATTAATGGGTCAAGGCATTAATCTGGTGACCGGAGATTATTCAAGAGGGGCTACGGGTTTTTGGGTTGAAAATGGACAAATCCAATATCCTGTTCATGAAATTACTATTGCGGGCAATTTGCGGGATATGTTTCAACACTTAATTGCCGTCGGCAAGGATGTGGATAAACGTGGAAATATCCAAAGCGGTTCACTCTTAATCGAGGAAATGACAATAGCGGGAAGTTAATGGAAAAAGAAGATCCTTTTCAAAAACCTCGTAGCCGTTTAAGCCAAATTCCTTCGAGTATTTGGGTGCTGGGTTTTGTCAGTATGTTGATGGACATTTCTTCAGAAATGATCCATAGCTTACTACCATTATTTATGATCACAACACTTGGCTTAAGTACTTTGACCATTGGCTTTATTGAAGGTTTGGCAGAAGCGACTGCTTTAATGGTGAAAGTATTCTCTGGCGCATTAAGTGATTATCTTGGAAAACGTAAAGGGCTTACGGTGTTAGGTTATGCATTAAGTGCAGTCACTAAACCGTTATTTGCTATCGCTTCCACTGCAAGTATGGTGTTGACGGCGCGGATATCAGATCGAATGGGTAAAGGTATCCGAGATGCGCCTCGTGATGCATTGATCGCAGATATCACGCCATTTCATTTACGTGGAGCGGCTTTTGGTTTACGCCAATCGTTAGATACGGCAGGAGCAGTGTTAGGGCCGTTATTATCTGTGGGTTTAATGCTGCTGTGGGCCAATAATTTCAGAGCGATCTTTTGGGTAGCGGTGATCCCAGGTGTGCTAGCTGTTTTGTTACTTATTTTTTTCTTTAAAGAGCCAGTCGCACAGACCACCGTGAAATACCACAATCCAATGCATTTTCACAATGTTAAGCGACTGGGTAGTTTATTTTGGTGGGTGGTTGCCGTTGGAGTCGTTTTTACTCTTGCGCGCTTTAGTGAAGCATTTCTGATTTTGCGTGCCCAGCAGGTAGGTGTTCCCATGGCGTTGGTGCCATTGGTGATCATCGCCATGAATATTATTTATTCATTAACCGCATATCCTTTTGGCGATCTCTCAGACAAAATGAGTCACACTAAATTACTCACCTTTGGGTTGATTGTACTGATTTGCGCCGATCTATTTTTAGCAATCAGTCACCATTGGATCACAATGATATTTGGCGTTTTGCTGTGGGGCGTTCATATGGGGATGACTCAAGGTCTCTTATCCGCGATGGTGTCAAAAGCAGCACCCATGGATTTGCGCGGTACTGCTTTTGGGATCTTTAATCTGATGAATGGAGTGACTATGCTGATCTCTAGCGTTATTGCGGGTTTACTCTGGGAAGCGCTAGGATCTGCTTTTACCTTTTACGCAGGGGCTGCCTTTTGTGTGTTAGCGTTAGTGGTGGGCTTGAGTTATACCTATAGAACAATGTGAGATCATGCCATGCAATATCATATATATGCTTTAATATTGACTGCAATTATATTTGTTTTTCTTTTTCTATTATTGCTTTTAGGGAAAAAGATTGGTTTAAAGGATATTGAACAAGAAGACCAAAGAACCAAAGTAGGGATCACACAAGTAGAAGGAGCTATTTTCGCGCTTCTAGGACTGTTGATTGCTTTCACCTTTTATGGCGCTTCTCAACGTTATGATGCACGTCGCCAATTTATTGTAAATGAAACCAATGCAATTTCTACCGCTTATCTTCGAATTGATCTTTTGCCTTCTGCGTTTCAACCCCAAATGCGTGATCTATTTAAGGAATATGCAACAGCAAGGTTAGATGTAAACCAACTATTACCTAACATCCAAGCTTCCGAAATTCAAATGGAGCATGCAAATCAATTGCAAGATAAAATATGGCAAATTGCAGTTGCCGCTAATCAAAATGCACCCGTACCATTAGTTGCAGTTATTGTGTTACCGGCCTTGAATTCAATGTTTGATATAGCAACAGCTCATAACGTATCATTAATTACACACCCCCCAATTACCATTTATTTCACATTATTAATATTGTTAGGTTGTACCAGTTTTTTTGTTGGTTATGGTCTTGCCGGAAGCAAAAAGACCAACTGGCTTCACGGGATTGGATATTCTTTTATCATGGTTGCTGTCTTTTATGTGATCCTTGATTTTGAGTTTCCAAGAGCTGGGTTCATTAATGTTAAATACTTTGATAAACCGATGATTGAATTAATTCAGAAAATGAGTTGAGATGCCTGTCGAAGTCGCAAGTCGTATCCTCAACTTTTTTCTCAGCGGCGTTAGCTGCTGAGGGATTTAGCCCACCGTGAGTCGCGTTAGCGACGAAACGGTGGGTATGAATGGTGAGAAATGACAAGCCGCGGCAGCGGTGCAGGAAAATATCTTGCTGCTTCTGCGATAATGCTTAATAAGCCTTTTTATCCGGAGCCCCTCTTGGCACATATCCAGGCCCTCTTCTATCTGCGCTTTGCTCCATACTTGAATCGGGTGGAGGTATAACGAGATCTAAATTTTTCCCTTTTCCGAGGTAAACAGCAATGCCTTTGGCTTGAAATTTATCTGCATATTCTTTTAACTGCTCCCTCATTAAAGAAAGAGCAAGCCTTCCCCAGCGCCCACCTGATTGTTCTGAAAGTCTTAAAGGTTGATTGGCACGATGACAATTTAATTCGGTTTCGATAATGACTTGATTAAAGTTTTTAATGAGCTTTGCAGCAAGTTTAGGATCAGAGATCCCGGTGAGATCGAGTTGATACGATCCAGGGCCGAGGCCATTATTTTGAGGATTAGGTGTGGTTTTATATTCACCTCTAACGGTAGAGCCACCCTCCATATAAATTAAATCAAATTTAATGATCTCTTCACCGCTAAAACCAGATGTTAATTCTTGTTGTGACACCCGTGCAATTTCTCTTAAATTTAATTCCCCAGCATTTTTTTGTAAGAAATGAAATACTTTTAGGAAATCTGGGCCTTCATCTACATTGACTTGATATTTATCTAGCTCATCGCGTGGCATGGTGGCCTCCTTTTATTAATGCTTAATAAATAGAGTCTTAATCTCTAGGTAAAGTTCAAATGAAACATAGCATGGGTAGATAAGGTCTAAAGAAAAAATATCTGGAGAGATTTTCATGAAAAAATGCACATTCATGTTATTTACTGCTTACACTTTGAAATTAGGAGTTCCGTCATTGCGAGCTCGCAATGACGGATAAATGCACCTACTTTTCAAGTGCAACTGGTATTAATACTTCAGCACTGTTTGTTTTGAATCCAATACCGAATTAGGTAAATGAGCGGAATAGTTAAAGATGAAGCAACCATGAAAAAAAAACCTTTTTACATTCACACCCCCATTTTACAATCGCATATATTGAGCCAATTAATTCAAAAAAAAGTGTATTTAAAATATGAGTCACTACAACCAAGCGGCTCGTTCAAAGATCGTGGAATTGGTTTATTGTGCCAACATTATGCCAAAGAAGGCGTAAAAGGATATATTGCTTCCTCAGGTGGTAATGCTGGTATGGCAGTGGCGTATGCGAGCCAAGTGCATCATCTTCCAGCTACGATTGTTATTCCAAAAACCACGCCTCACATGATGGTGGCTAAATTAAAAGCAGAAAATGCTCAAGTCATAGTAGCAGGGGACGATTGGGATGCAGCAGATCAAGTTGCAAATGAAATGGCTAAAACCCAAAATTTAGCTTATATTCCGCCGTTTAACCATCCCACGATTTGGCAAGGATATGAAACCATTATCGAAGAATTAGTCAAAGATAAAATAAAACCCGATGCTATTTTATTATCCGTCGGTGGTGGCGGATTGTATAGTGGTATTGCCCAAGGATTGCACAGAGTAGGTTGGCAAGATGTTGCGATTATTACTGCTGAAACGGCTGGTGCAGCTTCTTTAGCTGCTAGCATGTTAGCCAAAAAACGCGTGCATTTAGATAAGATAGAAACTATCGCGGTTACATTAGGTGCTAAACAAATATGCCAAAACGCTTTTGAATGGACGCAAAAACATCCTACTTATCCAGAAACCGTCACCGATAAAGAAGCCGTCATGGCTTGTTTACGCTTTGCCGATGATCATCGTTTATTGGTTGAACCAGCCTGTGGTGCTTCGTTAGCAGTGATTTATGAAAAAAGAGCCGTATTGCAGCAATTTCATTCCATTGTGGTAATTGTTTGTGGGGGAAGTGGGGTGAGTTTGTCATTGTTTAAAGAATGGCTACAGCAGTTTGGTTTACAACCAATTTTGTAGCTTTACTTTTTCCGATGGTTTTTATAGATTTATGATCGGTAGTGTTGTTGGTTTTTTTCTAGCTATAGCCTTTAAGAAAAAGGTCGAAAATTATTTTGATCGCAAATTTCGGATCTGTTTTCCCGGAATTTAGCGACACTTAGCGAGCATGCGAGCGTTAGTGTCGCTTAATATCCGGGATCCAGGCTTTCATACAGACCAGTCAAGGATAGTATTTCATTCGTTAAATTAGAGAAAGTAATTATTATCTTTTCAAAATATGCGACCAAATTTTGAAATGTAGGAAAGTATATCAAATTGGTACCCTGTTGCTTGAAATTTTTTTCTAAGCCACCAAATTTGCCACAACTGAGGCTCATCTCACTCCGTAAGCGCCCCCTCTAAAGACACATTCCAAAAATAGAGTTTTCCTGGCAATATACGTAACAGCTAGGAGACTGAACAATGAAAAAATCACGATATACAGAACATCAAATTATTTCAATTTTGAAAGAAGCCGATGCCGGTATGAAGGTACAAGATGTATGTCGCTAACATGGAATGCAATCCTTCTATCGGGTATCAAAGAAAGATCACAGCTTAACAGGATAAATTTTTATTGTTACGCAGCTTTACTAATGGGATACCTTCTGTGGCAGATTTACTTTCTTCAGACTTTAGACTCCTTTTTGTGCTTTTCTGTGTCAGTTTTACTTTCTTCAGACGTAGACTCCTTTTTTTGTATTTCGGGTAAACTGCTTGTTTTGCCCTGTTCTCTTCTCGAAGAATATGAAGGTAATATTGGTGTACCCACAAGACTTGGTGAAGATGGGTGTTGTGGAGCACCCAAAGTAGATCGTGGAACTTGAGTACTTGCAAGTGGAAGTATACTGGTAGAAGGTTGTCGTGAGGTTGTGCTCACAGAGGGTTGTTGTGAGGTTGTGCTCACAGAGAGTAGTGGTGAAGTAGTGCTCACAGAAGGTTGTCGTGAGGTTGTACTCACAGAGGGTTGCAACAGAGCTTCTTTTTTTAAACATGGAAGAAAGACTTCTGCATTTTGGAGCGCGACAACAGTAGGGTCGTAAAATTCGGATAACGCTGAACGAACCTTTTTCAAGCTTTGATAATTTTTTGATTCGGTTGGTCTAC
>JBIOEB010000030.1:0-20587 GCA_044445585.1 Candidatus Berkiellales bacterium | reverse complement strand
TTAATTGTATATTGGGTGTGTTATGCCGAGTGTTATCTCATCTATTTCGCAAAAAAATGTTAAAGATTTATTTAATTATTATCAATTCTTAACGCAACATAAAAATCAAGCCGTTGGATTACCCTCTAAAAATGATAGGCCCACTATCATTGTGTTAGGGTGTGGTTTATCTGGGATCACTGCTGCGAAAGAATTAACCGAACATGGGTTTAATGTATTAATGTTAGAGGCTCGTGATAGAATAGGCGGCAGAATCCATAGTCTTCATTTACAAAATGAGTGTTTCCTTGAATTAGGGGCACAATTTGTTCATGGCATTAAAGATAATCCGCTCTATAAGATTTGCGAGAAATATAAACTTGAAGTAAAACCCTATTCACGCGGTGATTGGGCAATCTTTGATGTCAATGGAACAAAAATAGATAAAGAGAATTTAGAAGATCTGGTTGAAAAATACAAAGATGAATTACATGCCCTGTCTTTTGAGCGAAAGTCCGATAATAAAGATCGCTTTATGGTAGAAGATCTTAAACTCATAGATCAAAAGATATTAAAACATAAAGCTATTCAATCAAGTGATATTCATTCTTTAGCAAAACTCATTAGCATTAAAGAATTTAATGAAGAAAAATTATTTCAATATAAACTCGGTGCACATAAAAAGGAAAGTGAAAGTAATTTTTTGGTGACCAATGGATATATTAAAATATTAGAAGGCATGTTAAGTGATGCTCAAAAGACAGGTCTCCTTGAAGTTCGACTATCCACCGAAATTAACGAAATCCATTATACTTCTTACAACATTGCTGTTCATTCTAAAAAGGGGGAAACATTTCATGCAGATGCCATTATCTGTACATTACCCCTAGGTGTTTTAAAAAGTGGAAATATTAGGTTTACGCCCAATTTGCCAAAGTTAAAAGTTAAATCGATCAATAAATTAAAAATGGCAATTCATAATAAAATGATATTAGAGTTTGAAGAGGTGTTTTGGGATAATTTATCGCATTTTGTTGTATTATATGATCCAACGTTAAATGCATGGTTGGATATGATCAATTTACAGTTTTTTTACAAAAAGAAAACACCTATTTTCATGACATCCATTTATTCCAGTAGCAGTCAAGACATGCCCTCGGATATCTACTTGGTAAATCATTTTGTTAATTTAATCAAACGCATTTACCCAGATACCTTCAAACCTTTAAAAAATCATTGGGTGACGCATTGGGAGCAAGACCCTTACGCTTTAGGGGCTTATTCTTATCACCCTGAAGGAACTTCTTTAGAGGATAATTCTGAAATTGCAAAGCCGATGGGTAGAGTTATCTTCGCAGGGGAGCATACGCATCGTTCACCATCAAATGTTCAAGCAGCCTATTTATCAGGGTTTGAAAGCGCTAAACAAGTTGTTGATCAACTGCTTGATATTTATAAGTTGGCTGCCGCTAAATGATAAAATAATTTCTGTTGCAATTCTTCAAGTACGAGTAGCATAGCAGTAGTATACCAATGGGATCACAATTAAAGTCAGTAGGGTTGAAACGAAAATCCCAAAAATTAAACTTACTGCTAACCCATTAAAAATAGGATCATCTAGAATAAAAAAGCTACCTAGTATTGCAGCTAGCGCAGTGAGAATGATAGGTCTTGCGCGGACTGAAGCAGCTTGGATCACAGCCTTTTCTAAAGGTTCTCCACTGGATACCGCTTTGTTGATAAAGTCGACGAGCAGAATAGAGTTTCGCACGATAATTCCTGCTAAAGCAATCATACCAATCATGGAAGTTGCGGTAAACTGAGCTCTCAGTAAAGCATGGCCAGGTAAAATGCCTATTAAGGTAAGGGGTATAGGTGCCATGATGATAAGCGGTACTGCATAAGAGCGAAATTGCCCAACAACTAATAAATAAATCAAAATAAGCCCAACAGAATAAGCTGCTCCCATATCACGAAAGGTTTCATAAGTAATCTGCCATTCACCATCCCATTTGAGGTTATAATCGTAGGTGGTTTCAGGCTGGCGGATAAAAAATTGAGTAATGTGTTTTTTGAACTGCCCCGTAAGAGACAACATACCATATAAGGGACTATCTATTTTACCTGCCATATCACCTGTGATATAAACTACGGGGAGCAAATCTTTATGGTAAATATTTTGCTCCCAACTTGTTTTTTTAATAGAAACAATTTCGGATAACGGGATAAGTTTTCCTGAACCACTTCGTACTTTTAATGAAAGTATTGAATTTGCATCTGCCTTGCTTGCAATGGGTAATTCAACACGAATTGGGATGGGATATTTGGCATGACCCGTATGAAGAAAGGTAACATCTTCTCCTCCTAACGCTGTATTGATTGCCGCTGTGATCTCAGCTTGATTAACACCTAAGAGTGATGCTTTGGATCGATCGATAGAGAGAATGTATCGTGGAGAGTTGGCTTGTATGGAATCATCAATGTCTACGAGCCCTGGGGTTTTTTCAAAATAACTTCGTAAAAATTGTGCTTTTTTAATTTGGCCACCATAATCTGGCCCATAAACTTCTGCGATAAGGGGCGCTTGAACAGGTGGTCCAGGAGGGACTTCCACTACTTTGATTTGTGCCTGGTATTTTTTTGCAATGGTCACTAAAGGATCTCTGACTGTTAAGGCAATTTCATGGCTTGTTCGTTTGCGTTGATGCTTATCTTGCAGATTAACTTGAATGTCTCCTAAATTGGGTTCTTGTCGTAAATAATATTGACGTACCAGCCCATTAAATCCAATCGGAGAAGCAGTGCCTGCATAAGCTTGAAGATCAGTGACCTCAGGGATTTTAAGGAGATAATCACTCAACGCTTCAAGAGTGGCATTGGTATGTTCGACGGCACTTCCTTCAGGCATTTTTACGACGACTTGAAATTCACTTTTGTTATCAAACGGCAGCATTTTAAGGATCACGACTTTAAAAAGGATTAAGCTGATCGCGCCGATAATAAGAAAAATAACAAAAGCGGCTAATTTATAACGATTTTGTCGGTGATGGGTCCCCAAGAAGGGAAGCATCACTCTCTCGAAGAGATAATGTGCTTTTTCTGAAAGGCTATCTCCAAGTGCTTTATTGTTAGAATGTGTGATAATTAATTTACTAGAAAGCCAAGGGGTAAAGCTGAGGGCAACGAACAAAGAGATCAGCATCCCAATTGAGGCATTGAGAGGAATAGGGCTCATATACGGGCCCATCAACCCAGTCACAAAAGCCATTGGTAGAAGGGCGGCAATGACTGTAAAGGTAGCTAAAATCGTCGGGCCCCCGACTTCGTCCACTGCAGAAGGAATGGCTTCAATCATACCATTAATATTTTTTGCCAGATGACGATGAATATTCTCGACAATCACAATTGCATCATCGACTAAGATCCCAATAGAAAAGATAAGGGCAAAAAGAGAAACACGGTTTAAAGTAAAACCTAACATCATCGAAGCAAAGAGCGTAAGAGCTAAGGTTAAGATAACAGCAGCACCGACCACGATGGCTTCACGTTTCCCTAAACTGATCAACACCAATGCGATTACCGAGAGTGTGGCAAAAATGAGCTTTTCAATCAGTTTTGAGGCTTTTTCATCGGCAGTGGCACCATAGTTGCGTGTGATAGCAATCTCAACTCCCTCGGGAATAAAGCTACCCTTTAATTGGTTAACGTGCGAAATGATTTTGTGAGCAATATCAACAGCATTTTCACCAGGCTTTTTGCTAATCGTAATCGTGACGGCAGGTGCGGTAAAAGGAGCTGTTTGATGAGCGTTAGCATGCCAAACATAATTTTGATTTTCTGATGGCCCATAGCGAATATTAGCCACATCTTGCAGATAGATTGGTCTACCCTCATGCATTCCCACCACGAGCTGCGCCAATTCGTAAATATTAGAAAGATATTCTCCTGCTTGGACAGGAATATAAGCATTATTTTCAATAATACCACCTTGCAGTGCGGCAGTGTTACTTGATAATAAAGCTTGTCGTAGCTCTGCGACGGAAAGATTGCGTGCCGCTAATTTTTGCCCATCCAGTACAACTTGAGCAATTTGTTCCGGTCCGCCTATGGTATAAATGTTCCGTGTTCCGGGAATGCGTTTAAGTTCAGATTCCATTGCATGAGCTATTTGCTTCAGATCAAAAGCACCGCGGCTAGGATCTTTTGTCCATAAGGTGAGGGCAACAATAGGAACATCATCTATACCTTTTGGTTTCACTAAAGGAGGTAGAATGTTTAAATTTTGTGGTCGCCAATTTTGATTTGAATAAATGGCGTTATATAGCCTAACTAAAGCTTCTGTTCTGGGTACGCCAACTTTATATTGCACAGTGAGTACCGCCATGCCAGGACGTGAAACGGAATAGATATGATCTACCCCTTCAATTTCACCCAAGACTTGTTCCATAGGGATAGTAGCCAAGTTTTCCACATCTAAAACTGAAGCGCCTGGAAATGGAATAAATACATTTGCCATCGTAACGTTAATTTGAGGTTCTTCTTCTCGAGGTGACACCAGGGCAGCAAATATTCCAAGTAATAATCCAATAAGAGCCAGTAATGGAGTCAATTGTGAGCGTTGACAAATAGCAGCAAAACGGCCTGATAAACCAAGCTTGTGGCTAGTTTCGGTCATTGTTTTTCCTTAGCCGGTGCATTATGCAAAGCAATCCCAGCTGCAACTGGATCAATTGCAACTAATTCCCCGGGTAAAAGGCCAGCCAAGACTTCGATATCCTTGTCAAATTGGTTCCCGAGGCGAACTTGTCGAAGGTTTGGAATGTTTTTGTTGATAACATAAACTCCACTCACTTCAGAACGATAGACGATACTTGCAGCGGGGATTAATAATCTTTTTACATCTCCAATGGTAAAAGCAACCTTAACAAATTCGCCAGGATAAAGATGGGTATTCATTTCAGGCAATTCTAAACGTACTCTAACCGTACTGGTAGCGGGATCGGCATTTGGATATAAAATGATTTTAGATGGAGTAAGCTCCCCACCATCGTCACCTACAATATGGGCTTTTTTTAGCGTTCGAACTTTATCAGCGATTGCCTGCGGTAAGTCAACATGAACTCGCATGGATTTAGGATCAAACCCTGACATCAGAGATTTCCCGGGAAAAACGGCTTCGCCTAACTCAACATGACGAGCACTGACAACGCCACCATAAGGCGCACGAATTTGAGTATAGCTTAATTGCTCCTTAGCAGTTTTTAATCCGGACTCAGCTGATGCAACTTGTGCTTTTGAAACATTGAAACGCGCAGTAATTTTATCCCAATCTGATTTAGAGATAATATTTTGCTGATATAATTTTTGAATTCGTTCATATTCTTTGGTATCAGCTTCAAAATTGGCACGAGCTTCCGAAAGCTTAGCTTCTGCTTGATTTAATACTTCACGTTGCTCATTGGATACTAATGTTAAAATGATACCCCCTGCAGGAACGGTATCGCCAATATCAAACATAATTTCAGCAACTCGTCCTTTAGTTTCAGCTGACACGGTCGCTTGTTTAACCGCCTCTACCGTGCCATCAAACCAGCGATCTAAAGGGAGTTGTTTAACCGTAGCTACAGTGGTGAGTAACTCCGTGGCATTGGCGAGACAAGTCATGAAAAAAAGTATACTGCCCATTAACCATCGCGCCATGTTTTTCTCCATTAATTAAAAGCATTTCCAGGCTTTATGCCGAATTTTTTAAAAAGCTTAGCAATGGGACAAAAACCACTGAATGAGGATTGGACCATATTTAACCCTATAAATGCTGTTAACCATAACCAATAGAAACTGTGGAACTTTGCCAGCACAAGGCTCAACAAAATCAGAATTCCAGCAAAGAGAAAAACGGCTTTATCTATATTCATGGTATTCTCCTTATTTCATGTTAAATGTCTTGAGTTTTCTGTTAATTGGATTTAGGTTCGCAAGTAATTTCTATCCTTAGGTTAGCAAATTCGGGGTAGTTGTTCCCCAGAAAATAACGCTAGTGCTCGTTCACTACCAAAATACGTTTTAAGGATCACTTCTCCTATGGAAGAACGCTGTTCACTGACAATGCCTATCTGAGTGGCGGCTTTTCCTTCTGGAAATTGATGTAATATGGCTAATGCTTGATTAACATTTTCATCAGGGATAAACAATACCATGCGTCCTTCATTCGCCACATAAAGCGGATCTAATCCTAAGAGTTCACAGGCTGCATAGATCTGTTGACTCAGTGGGATATCTTTTTCCTGAATTTCAAAAGTTAAGCCTGTGGTTTTAGCTAATTCAATGAGTGCACCGGCGAGCCCACCACGCGTTAAATCTCGCAGGCAATGCAAAGAGATGTTATTTTCAAGTAATCGCCAAACCAATGGCCACAAAGGAGCGCAATCACTCAGGATAGGAGGATCAAAATTGAACTGCTGTCTTTCGGCCAATACGGCTAAACCATGGCGTCCGATGTCCCCACTGATGAGAATAGCATCTCCTTTTTGGATGTGTTGCGGCGCTATAGTTAAATCGATGGGCACCACGCCTATACCAGTAGTGTTGATATAAAGACCACCCAAACTGGATTGTTCAACTACTTTAATATCCCCGGCGATAATTTGAACTTTATTTTTTAAGGCGGTGCGTCGCATTGCATCCACAATTTGAATAAGCGTAGTGGTTGGTAATCCCTCATTTAAAATAAAACCCGAAGTGATATATAAAGGATCTGCTCCACACATAGCAAGATCGTTCAAGGTACCGGTGACGGCTAATTCACCAATATTACCGCCCGGATAAAATAAAGGATGTACCACATAGCTGTCGGTCGTCATGGCAATTTTATGACTGGGTAATGTAATCACGGCTCCATCATGTTGCTGATCTAACAGTGGGTTACTAAAGGCAGGGCGGAATATATAATCTAATAAATATTGCGTTAATCGCCCACCTGCACCATGTGCTAAGGTAATAAAGGGATAATTGTCTGTAGGAAAAGCGCATTCAAAACTTAAGTTTGCGTCTTTCATGATTATTTCCGCAAATATCGATAATAAGCCGAACACGCGCCTTCAGTGGATACCATTGGCGCACCTAAGGGTGTATCGGGTGTACACGCCTTGCCAAAAGCAGGACACTCACTTGGCTTTTTGTGCCCTTGCAAAATAAGGCCGCTAATACATAAGGCATTTTCATTGGTGGATGATAGGTTTGATACAGCAAAGCGCTTTGCAGCATTATAAGCTTGGTATTGATTTTTTATTTGTAATCCACTTTTTGCAATGATACCAATGCCGCGCCATGGCATATCGACCACCTCAAAGATCTCATTGATGATCTCTTGCGCATGCATATTGCCATTGGAGCGCACAGAGCGGGTATATTGATTTTCAACATAGGCTTGGTTATTTTCTAATTGCTGAACACAGTGATAGATCCCCTGCAAAATATCGACTGGCTCAAACCCAGTGATCACAATCGGCACCTGATATTGCTCACTGATTTGATGATAAGGGCTATCTCCCATCACTGTGCAGACGTGACCAGCCGCTAAAAAACCTTGCACTTGATTGATAGGCGATCCCAAAATAAATTCAATTGCTGGCGGAACTAAGACTATTGAAGTCAGCACGGAAAAGTTTTTGATCCCTAACGCAGCAGCCTGTTTAATTGCCATGGCATGGGCAGGAGCGGTGGTTTCAAAACCCACGGCAAACAACACAACTTCTTTGGTGGGGTTATCTAATGCAAGTTGGACAGCATCAACTGGCGAGTAAATGATCCGAATATCACCACCCAAAGCTTTGACGCTTAAAAGATCTTGTTTACTGCCTGGGATCCGTAACATGTCACCAAAGCTAGTAAATATTACTTGAGGTAAAGCTGCAATCTGCGTGGCTTGATCAAGGATAGTTTTAGGCGTGACACAAACGGGGCAGCCAGGGCCATGGATCAATTCAATTTTATCTGGCAGTAAATCAAATAGACCAAATTTTGCGATAGAATGGGTTTGTCCACCACAGATTTCCATGATTTTCCAATTTTGGGTGGTAATAGCATTAATTTGCTTGGCTAAAGTGGCCACTCTTTTAGGATCGCGAAAATCAGTTTGATATTTCATCATGTTCATTAAAATATTGGTCGAGGGTATTTAACATTTGCAAAGCAGCTGCTTCATCCAAAATGCTTATCGCAAATCCAACATGAACGATTACATAATCTCCGATTTGCGCTTCGGGTGTAAAGCTTAAAGAAATAGTTTTGCGAATGCCACTAAAATCAACTTGTCCTTGTTTAAGCAAGGTATTAGATTCTTCAATCGCGATGATTTTCCCTGGAATAGCTAAACACATAGTTTTGAAACTTAAGTCAAATTTAAATAACGCGTCGCATAAACTTGGCCGACAGATAATCCAGCATCGTTAGGTGGGATCTGTTCAGAGCAGTATACTTGGTACTCCTGCTGAAGCAAGCAATTCAAAGCTATTTCATTTAACAATTTGTTTTGAAACACCCCACCGCTTAAGATAATTTGACGATAATTAAACTGATCTGCAATTTGAACCATTACCTTTGCGCACCAAAGGTGAAATTGCTTAGCGATGTTCGATTTGTCTTGTCCTTGAGTGAGCTCTTCGACTAATGAAATGAGCATTGGGCGCCAATCAATGATCAATTTGTTGTGATCAGAAAAAAGCTTAATCGGATAAGGACATTCTTGAGTAACAGATTGCGTGGCAAGTTGCTCTAAATACATTGCAGCTTGTGCTTCAAAACTCATTTTTGGCATAGCCCCTAATAAGCAGGCAATGCCATCAAATAAGCGCCCCATACTCGTACAAATCATATTTTGTTTTTGCATGAAGAGCTGCAAGATAATACGTTGTTCAGCCAATGAAAAATGTTGACAAAGAAAAGGCGCCATTTCCCATATTTTATCTCCATATAGTTCATATAAAAGGCTTGCCGCCATGCGACGAGGCTCTTTGATTGCCATTTCGCCCCCTGGTAACGCAAATGCAAATAAGGTAGCAATATGTTCTACTTTTTTATTTAGCATTAAAAAAGTTTCACCGCCCCATAATTTGTCATCGGATCCCAGCCCAATGCCATCCCAAGCAAAACCAAGCGCGGGTGGAGAAATTTGATGTTCCGCCATCACAGCAAATAGATGCGCTTGATGATGTTGCACCAGGTGGTGAGGGTGGTAAGTATTTGAGCCATAATGTGGATGAAGATCGCCGATCACAGTAGTAGGCTCAAGTTTTAACCAATGATTTAATTCTTGCTGAAAACGCAACATGCTTTTTTTAGAAGTTAAATCGCCGATAAAAGGAGAAAGATAAATTTTATCTTGATGATAACAAGCCAGCGTATTTTTTAAATGACCACCAAGGCCGAGGGTGCTCTGCTGAGTAAAAGGAGCAGGCAAAGTAAAAGGGATAAAACCACGGGCGCGACGAATAAATTGCATTTTGCCATGATTACTTTGGACAATACTGTCTTCTAAAGGCCGTACAATATCTCGATTATGGCACAACCACAGATCAGCAATCTCTTTAAGATCATTTAAAGCTTCGTAATTATCATAACAGAGTGGTTCACCGTGGCGGTTTGCACTAGTTGCCACTAAAGGGGTGTTGGTAGCGTCAAGCAATAAATGATGTAAGGGAGCATAAGCTAACATGATCCCAAGATGTGATTGCGATGGAGCTACCTGATCTGAAATAATGGTTTCTGGAATTCTTTTCTTTTTTAATAAAACAATAGGTGCAGAAAAAGAAGTCAGGGCATCCATTTCTAAAGCAGAAATTTCACAAAGTGCTAAGGCTTGTACACTATTTTTTACCATTAAAGCAAAGGGTTTATGCGGCCGATGTTTTCTTAACCGTAACTTTTCAAGAGCTTGACGATGAGAAGCCAATGCCATTAAATGAAATCCACCGATCCCTTTGACTGCCACAATTTTACCGGATAATAAAGCTTGTGCGGTGGTGACGATTGCCTCTTTTTGTTTTGCAATAACAGTACTATCATGATTACTCAACCAAAGCTCGGGGCCACATTGCCAGCAAGAGATCGTTTGGGCATGGAAACGCCGATCTAGCGGATTACAATATTCCTCGTGACAATCTAGGCATAGTTTAAATGATCTCATTGAAGTATGATGGCGATCATAGGGTAGCGCTTGGGTAATAGTATAGCGTGGGCCACAATGGGCACAACTCATCAAGGGATAGTGGTAACGGCGATTGTTTGGATCGGTAAGCTCGGTTAAACAATGGTGGCAAAGTGCAATATCTGGGCTAATTAGTGAATGGCAGGAACTTGTTCCACGACTTTTTTGGATTTTAAAAGTGGCTTCTTTTTTTAATTTTCGCTGCTGTTTAATGAATTTTATTGCACCATAAATAGAAAGTTGTGATTGTAATTCATCAACCGCAAGTTGTAAGTCACTTTTTTTACCTTGCCAAAGAAGGGTGACATTTTTTTGCGTATTTTGCACCCAACCAGTCAAGTGATACGTTTGAGATAATCGAAAGAGTAATGGGCGCAGACCAATACCTTGGACAACCCCAGATAATAATAAGCACCATCTTTCTTGCAAGATTATTCCTCGGGAACTTCTATGCTAACTAACGTGATATCTTGCGCTTTTGGATCATCAATATTAGTATCGGTAGTAATAATCACTTCAGCGTGCTCTGCTACCGAATTTTTTCGCATTTCATCGAAATGCTCTCGAAAATGCTCAGGAGAAATATGAGCAAGTGCCCCGAGCTTGATGTGAACTTGAGTGACGGCTTTGGCATTGAGGGTGTTGGCGATTTCTTCAATTTTTTTAAAAAGATCATTCATTAAACTGTGTTCGTGCATGAGGGTATATTTCCTGATATAAATCATTAACAAGTTGTGGTAATTGAGCTTGAACTGGTTGAGATAGCTCTTCGGTATGAGAAAAGTTTTGCCCCTCAATACCATAAATAATTAATTTATCAGGCATCATACCAAGATTGGTTGCTAATTCAAGGGCTTGAGCAATATCAAACGTATGGGTTGAACACCGGCAACAAGAGGACAATTGTTTAAGATCTTCTCCTACTAACCGATACCGCGTTCCGGAAGGAGATTGTTGTGTAACGATGGCATCAATTAAATAGACTTGCTGATAATTAGCAAATATATCTAATAATTGCGAAATATCCCCTAAAAGACTTTTCGTTTCAATGTGTGGATCAATACTTTGAAGCAGGGCAATCGCTTTAATGCCTAAGCTATCATCGCCTCGAAAAGGGTGACCAATTCCGACAACAATAATGTTATTTGATATAGTATTATTTGACATTATTAATATGAAGCTTTAAAAAATGTGTGGCGCAGGAAATACAAGGATCATAATTTCGAATGACTTGCTCACATTGCCAAGTGAGTTTATCTTGCGGCAAATGATAATGCTGCTCGACAAACTCTTTTAAGTCTTTTTCGATGGTATATTGATTTTGCGAAGTGGGGGGAATAATTTTAGCGTCTAAAATCGTGCCTTTTTCATCGATCTCGTAGCGATGATATAAAATTCCTCGGGGCGCCTCGGTGATCCCAAAACCTTGGGTGGGGACAATTTTGCTTTCGCTAAAAGGCGACCCTTGTGGGGCAAAATGATCTAAAATGCGAATGGCTTCATCAAAAGCGTATAAAATTTCTAAGCTACGTACAATAATACTACGAAAAGGATTGGTGCAAAATGATTCAAAACCAATGCTGTCGGCAGCTTGAAGGGTAAGTGCCGAGAGTTTTGATCTATTCAAATTATAACGAGCCATGGGACCCAGAAAATAATTATCTCGCGCTTTCAGTTTGCAATGAAGTGCGTTGGAATGGCTCACCTGAAATTCTTCAACATGTTGTTCAAACTCAGGGATATTAATATTTAATCCACGGTTAGAAACCAAACGCCCTCGCGCCATGGGATATTCTTCGGGGTGAGATAATGCAATAAACTCATACTCTTTATGAAAATCAGGATATTCCAAGGTGCTAAGCCACGAAATTGCGGCGAGAGCTTTCTCTCGTCCTACCAGTAATTGCTCTTTCAATTTAATCAGAGTGTCTTTTTCTGGCCACTTATAAAATCCACCCACCCGAATGTTAATAGGGTGAATTTCACGCCCGCCTATTAAACGAATAATATGATTACCACATTTTTTAATAAATAGCCCATCCTTTATAATGTTGGGCTGGCTTTTAGACATTTGGATCGCATCTTCAAAGCCAAGTAAATCTGGTGCATGAAGCATATAAACGTGCAAGGCGTGGCTTTCGATCCATTCGCCGCAATAGAGCAATCGTCTAAAGGCTTGGATCTCTTCCGAAACGGTGAGATTTAATCCTTGCTCCATGGCGGTGATGGCACTCATTTGATAAGCAATAGGGCAAATACCGCAGATCCGCGAAGTAATATCGGGCGCTTCAAGATAATGTCGACCGCGCAAAAAAGCCTCAAAAAAGCGGGGCGGTTCAAATATTTTTAATTTAACGTCTATGACCTTATTATCAAGAATTTCAACATAAAGTGCCCCTTCACCTTCTACGCGGGCCAGATAATCCACTTGAATGGTGCGGCTTTTGATCCCTGCTTTAACGGGTATGGTGTCGACAGTCGGTTTTTTCTGATCATTCATAATCTTTACTTACGGTAGCAAAAGGCTCGGCATTGGCATTAAAATTACGTAATAATTGTAACGTTTGTGTTTTGGGAACGTTTAACTCTTTTTCAAACCAATGGGTTAATGATTTAGGGTTGGCGGTTTCTTTAGGCCCATAACAACCATAGCATCCACGATCATAAGTTGGGCAAATTGCGCCGCAGCCTGCATGAGTTACTGGGCCCAAACAGGGGGTACCATGAGCCACAAGCACGCAGGTATTTCCTCGTTGTTTACATTCGACACAAACAGCCACTCGAGGAATATTGGGCTTTTTATTTAAAAGAAAGCTTCGGCAAACTTCGAGCAGTTGATATTTATTAATGGGGCAACCTTGTAATTCAAAGTCGACTTTGACGTGAGCAGCAATCGGTGTAGAAGTGTTTAAAGTTGAAATATACTCTGGTTTGGGATAAACCAATTTTATATAATCTTGCACCTTTTGAAAATTGCGTAATCCTTGGATCCCACCTGCTGTTGCGCAGGCACCAATCGTGACTAAATGCCTTGATTGCTGTCGAACATATTGGATGCGCTCAGCATCTGCAGCAGTCGTAATAGAGCCTTCGACTAAAGATAAATCATAGGGCCCATTTTCTTCTTTTTTAGTGGCTTCCATAAAATAGACTATTTCAATTTGCTCTGCCAGTTTAAGGAGTTCATCCTCACAATCCAATAAACTCAGCTGGCAACCGTCGCACGAGGCAAATTTCCACACCGCTAATTTTGGCTTCGTTTGCATAAACTATAGCTCTTTAATAAAGAAAAAGGGTTCGATGTGCTTAAAATTCATCACGGGGCCATCCTTGCATATGAAAAAAGGCCCCCATTGGCAATGGCCACAATGCCCCACACCACATTGCATATTTCGCTCCATGCTTAAATAAATATGTTCAGGTTTGATATTTTCTTCTCTCAAAGCATAGTAGGCAAATCGCATCATGATCTCAGGGCCACACATCATTACTACCGTATTATCAGGATCTTTAATCGATTTTGATATAAATGGGGTGATCACTCCAACATGACCCGTCCAGGGTTTAAGGGCGTGATCAACGGTAACAAGTAACTGGATGTTTTTTTTCCAGCGGGAAAATTCTTGTGTATAAATTAAATCTTGCGGCGTTCGCGCCCCGTAAATGAGTGTGATCTCAGCAAAATTTTGACGATGTGCCAGCAATAAATAAATTAAAGATCGAAGTGGTGCAATGCCAATTCCTCCTGCCAACAAGAGGAGTGATTTCCCTTGGTAACCGTCAATGGGCCAAGCGGTGCCAAAGGGACCACGAACAAAAATGGTATTGCCTGCGGTTAATTTTTGTAAATTGCGCGTCACCGATCCAACGTTACGAATAGTATGAGCCAGCTTTTGTTGTTGCTCGGGGTTAGAGCTAATTGAAATCGCTGCTTCCCCAACACCGAAAGCATAAAGCATATTAAACTGCCCCGGAAGAAATTGCTTTGGTTGGTGGTTTATAGCGCTTAATGTTAAGGTAAAGGTATCGGGTGACTCGGGTTGAATAGAGTCTATTAGATAAGGTTGTGGGATCAATGGGTTAATCATGATCCCTTTTTCTGATATATATCGAGTAACTGTAAACGGGTTGCATTTAATCTCGCGACCATCAATTGTGAAAATCGTTTCATGAGTTTATAGCCAAGCTCTGGCATTTCGTCTAATTTATCCCTTAAACATTTTCCGTTTAAGGCAACGGCATGAGTTGTTTCTAAGGCTCTTAATTCAAAGGTCCACTGATAGGGTGGAAATAACCAAGACCAACCCAAAATTTCGCCTTCGCTAATGGTTTGAATAATTTTATCTTGATGATGGGGGATATTGGCACAAACGGCAACTTTTCCTTCGCGAAGTAAATAAAATTCATTTGCTGGGGTATTTTCTTGAGCGATAATTTCATTGGCTTTAAAGACTTTATTTTGGCCGCAGCCACTAATAAACAAGAGTTCATTATCCGTAAAGCCTTTAAAAAAAGGATGTTCTTTTATGATTTCATGAATTTTTTTCATTTTTGATCATCAACTTGAGTTAAGGCCGCAAATTCTTCAGTAATATCGATACCCACTGGACACCACGTGATGCAACGGCCACAGCCAACACAGCCAGAAGTATCGAATTGATCATACCAGGTGCCCAGTTTATGGGTTAACCATTGTCGATAACGCGATTTTGACGATTCTCGCACAAAGGCATCGTGGATATAGCTATATTCTTGCGAAAAACAGGTGTCCCATACTTTGGTACGGGTACTCGTTTGTTGATCCATATCGACAACATCTTCATTACGTGAACAAAAACAGGTAGGGCAAGCAAGGGCACAATTTGAGCAATTAATACAACGCTCGGCGACATTTTCCCAATGAGGATGATCATAGACTTGGCGTAACTTTTCCTTAATGTTGGTGTTATCCAGTTGGCGCCCCATGTGGTTAGCCGTATTTTCAATCATTTTTTGTTTTCGTTCATTATCCTCAAGTGTTACATCCAATGAAGATAATTTAGCAAGCAATTCAAACCCTTTTTGGCTACCACTTTCGCAGATAAAATAATGATCCGAATCAGTGAGGATTTCGCTTAAATTCAAATCAAAGCCTTTACCCACTTCAGGGCCAGTGTTCATTGAAACACAAAAACAGGTATTGGCAGCAGTGTGGCAATTTAAAGTAACGATAAAAGCTTGTTGACGTCTTTGTAAATACTTTTGATCAACATTGGGTTCAGTCATAAAAACTTTATCTTGAATTTGAATAGCATGCAATTCACAAGCCCGTACGCCGATTAAGGCAAGCTTTGTTTTTTTATCAATGGCTACTGTTTGAACATTTGCACCCGTTATTTTAAAAATTTGTTCTCGTGGCGAAAACAAAAAATGTTTAAAGCTGCGACTGCCAATGTTGTATCCAAAATAGGCCTTGTCATCACGTTTTTGTAACCGATAAGTGCCTTTTTCTTGATAATCTGTCCATCCTTGAGGTAAATCGTTAAGGGAATGGATCTCGGCATAAGTGATACATTGTCCTTCCAGCTTTGGCCCTATCAGTTGAAATCCTTCCTGTTGTAATAGCTCAAATAAGTTGTTCAGCTCTTGCGGAGCGATTTTCCGTGCTTGATAGAAATCTTGCATATGTCCCTTAAAGCCAAAAGGCAGAAAGTGCCATGGCGCATCCTGCAATTTGAAGTAACCAGGTTAAACGGGCACTTAGGATTTTCCCAATCAGTATTCCTAATAAGAGTAAAAAAGCAGTTGTTAAGGTAAAGCCTATCATATAAGGCAAAAAAGAAAGAGCTTCAGTTATTTCGTAACCATGTGCAAAACCATGGCAAAAGGCAAAAGCTGCAATGGCAATGAAGAGTGATAACGAAGTTATGTGATGAGGAAAAGAAAGACATAAGCCTAATATTAATACCGAAAATGTGATCCCAAGTTCAAACCAAGGGATCATCAAAGCAGCATAACCAAAGAGACTGCCAACTATCATTGAGCAAATAAAACATAAAGGATATATCCATATCCATTTAGTATTCTTTACATAAGACAAAACACCTACAGCCATCATGGTTAAACAATGATCCCAGCCGGTGAGTGGATGCCAAAGGCCGCTGGTAATATCTAAAAGCTCGAAGTGATTGGGATGTGCTAAAGCAAGTTCAGGAAAAATAAATAACAAGAAAACAAAAAATGCAATGGTGCTGTTATTTTTGATCATGTTTAATTTTTTATTAAGCTAACTGTTAATTAACACGGTTATTGTTTAAGTTGTAAACTGAAATAAATCATTTTACCTACACTAATTCTGAATCTTACCTTTTATATTCTCCTTTTACTAGGGCCGGCTTTTTAGTGTGCACGCTTCCCCCGGCTTTCGCCGGGGCTAAAGGCAGAACACCCTACGTTATACTTGCCCTTTTTAGTGAGGAGGATATGCAAGCACGTCTTATCTTAAATGAGTGAAACTCTAATGATGAACAAACTGTCTTAGGGGTAAGTCTTTTGTTTTAGGAGATTTTATATGCCGCTCACATTTGAAGAATTCAATCGCAATATGGAAGGTAAAAAGATGGATAATAAGGACCTATATACACAAATAGGTGCATATATTACTGAAGGAAATGAAACTGTAAAAGTTGATCTTTTAGAAAAGATCTCCAAATTATCTGCAGCAGAGGTAGGTAATATTTTAAATCTTTTTTGGGAAGGAAAAGAACTGCCAGTGCAAAAAATGACCCGAGAGCAAGTAGCAAGAAGGAGAGAAATTCAAGAATCATTAGGTAGGCAAAAGGAAGAAAAAGTAAAGGAAGGGCCACCATCGAGACCAACAAGGGCTCCTTCTGTGGTGCCTTTAAGAGAAAAAAGCGCACAGGAAGGCTCAGGAGTAGTACCAGAAGAAAAAACGGTGAAGCCACCACTTCCTAAAACACTACCCAAATTACCACCTAAGGGTAAAAAACAATAAGAATAATATTAAAGAGGTATAGATTATGAGCATGAATTATCAAGAATTTAAGCAGAATATGTCAAAAAAAATAAGATTTGAGGCCGTATATGACCAAATGGGAAAGTATATTTTTAATGGTGGTAACCTTGATGATTATAATCTCTTAAAAAAGGACTATTGGGCAGGGATGCCAGGTTTTCAAGAGGGACATGCAACACAGCTAATAGGGGAAATGGAAAAGAATTTTGATTTAGATAATCTTGGTACTCAAGCAAGAGCAAGGTATGATGAAATTAAAGGTAAACTCATAAACTTTGAACAAATCAAAGCACAAAAAATGCTAGAGCTGAATAAAGAATATGAAGAAAAACAAAAGATAAAAGAACAAAGAGAAATGTATCAAATGTTTGTAGGAAATATTCGCAGAGATTTCAGTGAAAAGGAAAGGAAACTGTATCAAGAAATCGGCCATTATATTTTTGGCGAGCCAAAAGAGAAAGAATATGAGCTTTTGAAACAAGAGGGAGTTGACATTACGATCCCCGATTTACCTGTTGATAGACTACAACGGATTTTAACTGATTTGAAAATTGATATTGATAACAAAAGTCTTCCTGATTCTTCACAGCAGGTAAGATATGCTAGCATTGAAGGTAAATTAAAGCTTCTGATAAAACAAAAAACAGAACAAAAAGAAAAGGAAAAATTGCAAAAATTACCAAAAGAACAAGAAAATGCAGGGCAACAACGGCCGCGTGCTGTTCGAGGAGCACCTCCAGTTCCATCTCCTGCTGCTCGAGGAGCACCTCAAAGACCATCAGGACCTCCCCCAACCAGCATTCCTTCTGCCTCCACTCCACAACTTACACAACCAAAAGGTTCAGCTACTGGTTCAGCTACTGGGAGGGTAGAGCCGGTTGTTGTGCGTTCTCGTTCTCCTAGTGGGGATCAAGGTGTGAGAGCAAAAGGAGCATGGAAAGTAGTTAAATCAACTGAACTCGAAAAGTATTATGAAGCGGTGCCTAAGTATAATATGCAAATTCTTGGTGTTTTAGAACATAAACAAAGGGAAATCCTTAAAACAAAAGAAATGTCTTACCTCACCATGGCTCAGGAAACGCAATTGAATGTTATCAATAATCTTATCGAAACTATAAAAATTAAAACTAGAAACAATCAACCAATTGATTTAGGTGTGGGTGTTGAAAAATCTCAATGGAATTTGACAGGGATTGAGAGTGATGTAATTAAAGATTTTAAACGCCCTGAGCGACCATCTCCAAAAGAACGATCAACAAAACCTTCACCTCCAAGTGCAAAACGCTAGAACGCTTGAGAGGAGGGCGGACACAGGGGATCGCCCTTTCAATCTTTCCCTGGGTGTTTTGGGGATGTAGAAGGCGATGGAGCTCTATTTTCACGCTCAGCCTCAGCGGCCGTTTTTTCAACGGCAGGTTTTTCAGCGGTAGCTTTTTCACAGGGATCACAGGGGGGCTTTTCAGATGAAGCTTCTTCAGATAGAACTTTGTTTGCAGATGAAGTTTCTTTCTTAGAGGAGGAGGATCTGAGAAAAAATCCTTTAAGACTACGACTGAGACTAGTTTTTAAACCGGCTACGACGGGCTCTGGTCTTTCTTCTTTTTTACTGACTTTTGATTTTTGATCACGTTCGATTTTTTCGGATGTTTCACGAAACCTATTTTCAACCCTATCTACATAATTCACCGCGGCTTCACGTCTATCTACGTCTAAAAGACTAAACGCTTTACTTGTATCTTCGTATATTTTATTTTGCAATAGATTTTTTAGGGTTAATATCCTGGTATCGATTACTAACTTATTAGCTCCCTTTTCTACCTTTTTCTTTTCGTCCTTTTCTGTGGCGATTTCTTCCTTTAATTTAGAACTTTCAGCCTCTAAATAATATATTAACAAGGAAAGCACTATAGTGTTGTTAGGGTTGTCAGGGTATTTCTCTTCAGTGACCTTTCTTACTGCTACGACATCGTCTTCTTTTGAAATACGTAAAATTGTGTCTTCTAAATTTTTAAGGGCAGATTTACTTTGATCTTTGCCCAATCTTCCAATATCCATTACTGCCTGACGGAAATCGAGTTTGTATTTTTCATTATCAACAGGTTTATAGGCTGCTATTCTCAGATCTAAAGCAAGCTTGCGATCCTCATTTTTTTCTTTAGATCTAACTATTTTCAAATGCTCAACTAATCGCTCTCTTCGTTCAAATTCATTTTGATCTTCTGGGCCCGTCATTTTGCTCATACTGCTAAACCTATTGCAAAAACCTTGAGAATCTAAACATACGACATTCCTTAAAAAGAAAAGTTCAAAAAAACCTTTTGTGTAAGTGCACGAAGGCCGCCGATTAAATAAACCCGGTATAACTTTCCCTCTAGGCTAATATTGAAAGAATCTTATCTCGACACTGTGCAGCAAAGTGTTCGCTTGCATGGGTGAATTTTTCTAAGGTGGGCATTTCTTTTGTAGTCGCTTTAGAGCGAATTCTTTCTGCGTGCATATGAATTTGTTCCATAATGCTAAGTATGTGGTTACGTAAATCCTGGTACTGTTTATCTTCAGGATAAGTATCGATTCTTTTGGTGTCATCCATTTGTGCACTTAAATCGTTTACCATTTGTTCTTTATTTGCTTTGAATCGATGTGTGTGAAGTAATTCAGCAGCGCGATCTAAATCATTGGCGAATTTTTTAAGATCATCCGGCATAAGTGTAATGCCCGAATCTATTTTGCTTTTAACTGCTGTTCTTTCATCTGTAATTACATCAAGATATTGCCTTAATTCACCGTCAGACAGCTGAACCTGATTATTTTCTTTTATTGCATATACAAAAATCATCATTTGATGAAGCATATTATCAAATGCGCCTTCGGTATGAGAATCAAAAAATATGGCATCTTCCTTAGTGGGTTTTGGCATAATCTTTACTCCCAAAAAGAATATTGACTATTTTGAACGATGATGAATACTCATATTGGTAATGTGAGGCATAATTTTTAGACGGGCACCCGGCGACCAAAATAGTCAATAATATTAACCCCTGGGGAAACAGCTTCATTTTAATTCCTTAACCATTTATGATATGAAATATTATCGGCAGCCGAATAAGGCAATAAAGATGGATTCAAAATCAGTCTCATGTGAGGTAAAAAGCATTTATCCTTATTTTGAAATGGCATCGCAATGTAAAAGATTCTTTTGAAGGTGAAGAAATACACAGTTGAACAATAATTAAGACATACCCGTTCCACTTGAAAAGTAGGTGTGTATTACTCCGTCATTGCGAGCTCTTAGCGAAGCAATCCAGTCTTTTCAAGATATATTCTGGATTGCTTCGCTAAGAGCTCGCAATGACGGAACTCCTAATTTCAAAGTGGAAGCAGTATATAAT